>JALYMT010000346.1 GCA_030773555.1 Actinomycetota bacterium
CCCCCCCCCCCCCCCCCCCCCCGGCTACCTGGGCACCCCCGTCTACGTCCCGGGGCGCTCCGACGTCACGTTCTCCGTGCCGCCCGGCACCGGGCCCCGGCCACGGTTCGGGCTCACCGAGGTCCTCGACGGCGGTACGGAGACCGTGTACGAGCGGCAGCTGCACGCCGGGGACCAGCTGACGGTGACCGAGCAGGTCATCAGCCTCGACGTCAAGCGCAGCCGCAGCCTGGGCTTCATGCTCCTCGTCGGCACCCGGGCCACCTTTCGGGACCCGGACGGCGCGACGGCCGCCCAGCAGACCGCGCAGTGGATCTTCTACTGACGGCCCCCGCCCCCGCACTTTCGTCCCAGCCGCGAACAGGAGGACCGTGCCCCGCTTCGAGGACGTGACCGTCGGCGACGAGCTGCCCAGTCTGGTGAAGGCACCCGATCGCGAGCAGCTCGTGAAGTACGCCGCGGGCTCCGGCGACTTCAACCCGTTGCACTACGACGCCGACTTCCCCCAGGCCCGCACGCTGGGCGACAACATCGTGCACGGGCGCATGAAGTACGCCTCGCTCGGTCAGCTGGTCTCCGACTGGCTGGGCCCCGTCGGGCGGGTCGTCCGCCTGGCCGCCAACTACCGGGGGATGGACATGCGGGGGGCGAAGTTCGTCTGCCGTGGACAGGTCACCGGCAAGCGCGAGGAGGGCGGCGGCCGCCTGGTCGACCTCGAGCTCTGGACCGAGGCCGAGGCCGAGTCCGCCGAGGACTCCCCGCGGCGCACGACCACCGGCACGGCGACCGTCGAGCTCGCGGCCGGATCCTGACCCGGCGGGCCGGCGCACCCGGAGGCTGTCAGGCCGAGCGGATCCGTACGTAGCTGCGGTAGACCGACAGCAGCGCGTCCTTCTGCTCGTCGCTGAGCAGCGGATCGGCCCGGATGGCGGCCTCGGTGACCGCGCTCGGCGCGGCGGCGGGGGCGTCCGGGGGGAGCAGGCCCGCCTGCCCCAGCAGGGTCTCCAGCGACACGTCGAGGGCATCGGCGATCGACTGCAGGACCCGCATCGACGGGGCGTGCAGGCCCCGTTCGAGCTGGCTCAGATAAGGGTTGGAGACCTTCGCGAGGTCGGCGAGCTGGCGCAGGGACAGCTTGGCCATCTGCCGCTGGGCCCGGATGAACGAGCCCAACGCCTCGCGCTGGGCCTGCCAGGCGTCGTCGGTTCCGGCGCTCATCGGGACCCGAGCCGATCGGGACCCGCACTCATCGGCCCGGACCCTGGTCGCGGCGGCGCAGATACCTCTCGAACTCGCGGGCGATCGCCTCGCCACTGGCCTCGGGCAGCTCCGCGGTGTCCTTGGCCTCCTCGAGCGCGCGGACGTACTCCGCCACCTCGTTGTCCTCGGCGGCCAGCTCGTCCACCCCGCGCCCCCAGGCCCGGGCGTCGTCGGGCAGGTCACCCATGGGAATGGACAGGTCGAGCAGGTCCTCGACGCGGCGCAGCAGGGCGAGCGTCGCCTTGGGCGAGGGCGGCTGGGCCACGTAGTGCGGCACCGCGGCCCAGATGGACAGGGCCGGCAGCCCGGCGGTGGTGCACGCCTCCTGCAGGACGCCCACGATGCCCGTCGGCCCCTCGTAGCGGGAGCGCTCCAGCTGCAGCGCCCGCGCCACCTCCTCGTCGCTGGTCGTCCCGCTGATCGGGATCGGTCGGGTGTGCGGGGAGTCGGCCAGCAGCGCGCCGAGGGTGACGACGAGGTCGATGCCCAGCTCGGCGCAGTAGGAGAGGATCTCGGCGCAGTAGCTGCGCCAGCGCACGTTCGGCTCGATGCCGCGTACCAGGACGATGTCGCGCACGGTGTCGGGCGCGGTCCCCGGCACCCGGGCGTACGACAGCGAGGTCGTCGGCCAGGAGACCTGCCGGTTGCCGCGCTCGTCGAGCGAGACGGTCGGCCGATTGACCTGGAAGTCGTAGTAGTCCTCGGGGTCGAGGGAGGCGATCGGCGTGGCCTTCCACACCTTGGTGAGGTGCTCGACGGCACCGGTGGCGGCGTCGCCGGCGTCGTTCCACCCCTCGAAGGCGGCGATCATGACGGGATCGACCAGCTCGGGCATCCCCTCGAGCTCGATCAACCGCGCCTCCTCCACGTCGCGTCGCAGGCCTCGCCGGGCCTTCGTCGCGCCCCGACCACCGTCGCCAGCGTACGCGAGGGGCGGCGAACTACCCTCGTGTCCCATGCCCTCCCGCAACCGTCTGCGTCAGGCCCTGCAGCATCGCGTCGTGGTCGCCGACGGGGCCATGGGCACGATGCTGCAGGTGGCCGACCCGGGTCTGGACGACTTCGAGGGGCACGAGGGCTGCAACGAGGTCCTCAACGCCACCCGCCCCGACCTCGTCGCCGACGTGCACGAGGCGTTCCTGCGGGTCGGGGTCGACTGCGTCGAGACCAACACGTTCGGGGCCAATCTGGGCAACCTCGCCGAGTACGGCATCGAGCACCGCATCGGCGAGCTGGCCGAGACCGGTGCCCGGATCGCCCGCGAGGTAGTCGACGGCTACAGCACGCCCGAGCGACCCCGGTGGGTGCTCGGCTCGGTGGGGCCGGGCACCAAGCTGCCCACCCTGGGCCACGTCGACTTCGCGAGCCTGCGCGACGCCTACGAGCAGCAGGTCGACGGGCTGGTCGCGGGTGGGGTCGACGCGGTGTTGGTGGAGACCGCGCAGGATCTGCTGCAGGCCAAGGCCGCCGTCGTCGGCGCCAAGCGGTCCCTGCGACGCGCCGGCGCCGACCTGCCCGTCCTCGTGCAGGTCACCGTGGAGACCACGGGTGCGATGCTGCTGGGCTCGGAGATCGCCGCCGCGCTCACGGCGCTCGAGCCGCTCGGGGTCGACCTGATCGGGCTCAACTGCGCCACCGGCCCGGCGGAGATGAGCGAGCACCTGCGACACCTGGCCCGCCACGCCCGCCTCGGGCTGTCGTGCATGCCGAACGCCGGCCTGCCCCAGCTCGGACCCGACGGAGCCAGCTATCCGCTGACGCCGGCCCAGCTCGCCGACGCCCACGACGGGTTCACCCGGGAGTTCGGGTTGAGCCTGGTCGGGGGCTGCTGCGGTACCACCCCCGAGCACCTCGCCGCTGTCGTCGAGCGGGTCTGGGGCCGCGAGCTCGCCCCCCGGCGGCCGCGGCCCGACCCGGGCGTGGCCTCGCTCTACGCCGCCGTGCCCTTCCGCCAGGACACCTCCTACCTGGCGATCGGCGAGCGCACCAACGCTAACGGCTCCAAGGCCTTCCGCGAGGCGCTGCTCGCCGACCGCCTCGACGACTGCGTCGAGATCGCCCGCGACCAGACCCGCGACGGCGCGCACCTGCTCGACGTGTGCATTGACTACGTCGGGCGCGACGGCGTGGCCGACGCGCAGGCGGTGGTGGGCCGGCTCGCGACGGCCTCGACGCTGCCCCTGGTCCTCGACTCCACCGAACCCGCGGTGATCGAGGCGGGTCTCGAGCTGCTGGGCGGGCGCTCGGTGGTCAACTCGGTGAACTACGAGGACGGCGACGGCCCCGGCTCGCGCTTCGCCCGCATCATGCCGCTCGTCTCCGAGCACGGCGCCGCGGTGGTCGCGCTGACCATCGACGAGGAGGGCCAGGCCCGCACGGCGGAGTGGAAGGTGCGCGTCGCCGACCGGCTCATCGCCGATCTCACCGGCCGGTGGGGCATGCGGGTGGAGGACATCCTCGTCGACTGCCTCACCTTCCCGATCGCCACCGGGCAGGAGGAGACCCGGCGCGACGCGCTCGAGACGATCGAGGCGATCCGCGAGCTGAAGCGCCGCCATCCCGGGGTACAGACCACGCTGGGAGTCTCCAACGTCTCCTTCGGCTTGAACCAGGCCGCCCGGGTGGTGCTCAACTCGGTCTTCCTGCACGAGTGCACCAAGGCCGGGCTCGACTCCGCGATCGTGCACGCCGCGAAGATCGTCCCCGTCGCCCGCATCCCCGAGGAGCAGCGCACCGTCGCCCTCGACCTGGTCTACGACCGGCGGCGCAGCGCGGCCGAGTCGCCCGACGGCGCCGCGTACGACCCGCTCGAGCGGTTCCTGCAGCTCTTCGAGGGCGTCAACGCCGCCTCCGTACGCTCCTCCCGGGCCGCCGAGCTCGCCGCCCTGCCCCTCGGCGAGCGGCTGCAGCGGCGCATCGTCGACGGCGAGCGCAACGGGCTCGAGGCCGACCTCGACGAGGCACTCGCCCGCGGCACGTCCGCGCTCGACGTCATCAACGACACCCTGCTCGAGGGCATGAAGGTCGTGGGTGAGCTCTTCGGCCGCGGCGAGATGCAGCTGCCGTTCGTGCTGCAGTCGGCCGAGGTGATGAAGGCCGCCGTGGGCCACCTCGAGCCACATCTCGAACGCACCGACGACGCGGGCAAGGGCACGATCGTGCTGGCCACCGTCAAGGGCGACGTGCACGACATCGGCAAGAACCTCGTCGACATCATCCTGAGCAACAACGGCTACACGGTCGTGAACCTCGGCATCAAGCAGCCGGTCTCGGCGATTCTCGACAGCGCCGAGGAGCACCACGCCGACGTCGTCGGCATGTCGGGCCTGCTCGTCAAGTCGACAGTGATCATGAAGGAGAACCTCGAGGAGATGAACTCCCGTGGGGTCGCCGCCCGCTGGCCGGTCATCCTCGGGGGCGCGGCGCTGACCCGCGCCTACGTCGAGAACGACCTCGCCGAGGTCTACGACGGCGAGGTGCGCTACGCCCGCGACGCGTTCGAGGGGCTGCGCCTCATGGACGCCCTGGTCGCGGTCAAGCGCGGGGTGCCGGGCGCGGAGCTGCCCGCGCGGCGGCCCCGCCGGGTGCGCCCGGTCGCCGCGGGCCCGGAC
>JALYMT010000347.1 GCA_030773555.1 Actinomycetota bacterium
AGCCACCCGGCGGCGGGCCAGTCGCCGGGCCGGCCGCCGCGCTGCCCCTGACCCGGGCCGGCATCGTCGTGGTCCTCGCCGCCGACCTGCCGCTGCTCGGGCCCACGGTGCCCCGCCTGGTCGCAGCCGCCGGCTCCGGCGACGACGGCGCCCTGCTCGTCGACGGCGAGGGACGCCAGCAGTTCCTCACCGCCGCCTACCGCCGCCGCTCGCTGCTGGCCGCGCTGGCCGCGGTGGCCGATCCGGGCGGTGCGTCGATGCGCAGCGTCCTCGCCGACCTGCGGCTGCGTACGGTGCGCGACGAGACTGGAGCGGCGTTCGACGTCGACACGGCAGCGGACGTCGTCCGAGCCGAGCAGTTGCTACGGGAGGCCGAGGGTGGAGCTCGAGGAGTGGACGACGATGGTGGCGCGTGAGCTGGGGGTGGACCAGCCGGTCGACATCCGCGCCCTGCTGCATGTGGCGAAGGTCGCCGCCCACCGCGTCGAGCGGCCCGCGGCGCCGCTGACCACTTATCTCGTCGGTTGGGCGGCGGCGGCTCGCGGCGGATCGCCCGAAGCCGTCGCCGAGGTCGCCGCCCGGGTGGTCGCGCTGGCCGAGGCCTGGGAGCAGCGGGAGCGCCCCGCCGACTAGCGGGGCGGGAAGGCGCGGGCCCGGCTCAGGCCACCTCGCGGAGCCGGCCCGTCGCGACGTCGAACACGAATCCGCGGACGGCGTCCTTGTGCAGGATGAAGGGGCTCTCCGTGATGCGGGCGATGGACCGGCGAACGTCCTCGTCGAGGTCGGTGAACGTCTCCGCCGCCCATGCGGGCTCGACTCCGGTCTCCTGCTGGAGCCGGGCGCGAAACTCCTCGTCGGTGAAGGTGAGCATGCCGCAGTCGGTGTGGTGGATGAGCGCGACTTCACGCGTGCCCAGCAGCCGCTGGCTGATGGTGAGCGAGCGGATCTCGTCGTCGGTCACGACGCCCCCGGCGTTGGCGATGACGTGCGCCTCCCCCTCGGCGAGGCCGAGCATGCGGTAGACGTCGAGGCGGGCGTCCATGCAGGCGAGCACCGCCAGCTGTCGGGCCGGCGGCAGGGGCAACGGCCCGGAAAACGACGCCGCGTAGGCCTCGTGGTTGCGCAGCAGGTCATCGATGGCGGACAGGGCTCCTCCAGATGGTGTGGCGAGCAGATGGTGTGGCGAGAGTGGGGACCCTACGCGTCGATGAGGTTGCGCCCGGCGTAGATCCTCAGGGCGTCGCGCACCAGGACCGCCGTCCCGGAGCCGTGCCGGTCGTAGGTGGCCGTGAAGCGCGGGTCGTCGACGTAGAGCTGGCCCAGGCCGATGACGTAGTCCTTCGTCGGGTCCGTGGGAATCGACAGCCAGTCGAGGTGGCGTCGGGCGATGTCCTGCACGACGTCGCTGTCGGCCGCCAGCCCGGCCCGGTTCGCCTCGCCGAACGCCTCGGCGAGGTCGCGTTGCTGCTGCTGGAAGGCCTCCTTGTCGGCCTCCGACAGGGAGCGCCACCACCGATCGCCCTTGTCGTACGCGTCCCGTCCCCACCGCTCGGTGACCTCCTGCTCGTACGCGGTGTGGTCGAAGCCGTCGAATGCTTCCGCTGCCATCAGTCGCTCTCCTCGTTCGGTCTTTCGTAGCGTGGTCCTCACCGACTCGATTCGCCGGTCGATGCGCTGGCGCTCGAGCTCCAGCAGGTCCAGATGAGTACGCAAGGCAGCAGCGACGTCCCGCTGCCCGTGCAACACCTCGGCGATGGCCGGCAGGCCGAGGCCCAGCTCGCGCAGGAGCAGGATCCGCTGCAGGCGTACGAGGGCGTCCTGGTCGTAGTAGCGGTAGCCGTTGCTCCCCACCCGGCTGGACTCGAGCAGCCCCACCTCGCCGTAGTGGCGCAGGGTGCGGCTCGTGGTGCCCGCGGCGCGCGCGAGGTCCTGGATCGACCACTCCATCCCGGCACCTCCTCGATCGCGTCGGTGCCCCCACGCTAGATCTTGACGCTGCGTCAAGGTCAAGCTGGACGGGCAGCACTTCTCGCTGCGCTGGGTCCTGCTGCACCTGCTCAAGGAGACCGCTCGGCACGCCGGGCACGCCGACCTCCTGCGCGAAGCGCTCGACGGCACCGTGGGCGACTAGCGGCTCGCCGCTTCGCCGGGCCGCCACACGGAAGGCGCGGGGGGCGGGCTGGCCCTTGGCCGCGGGGATGCGTACGCTCGCTCCCGACCCACGGGAGCCTCGCGCCGAGGCTGAGAGGGCGGCAGGCCCGGCCGTCGACCGTTCGCACCTGACCCGGTTAGCACCGGCGTAGGGAGGATTCGCTAATGTCGGCACTGCAGGACGCGCCCGCGGAGACCCGCGGCACCAGCTTCCCCGGCTCCCGCAAGACCTACCTGCAGGGCGGTCGCGCCGACCTGCGGGTGCCGATGCGGGAGGTGGTGCTGTCCACCGGCGACAGCGTGGTCCTCTACGACACCTCAGGCCCCTACACCGATCCGGAGCTGCGCACCGACGTACGCCTCGGCCTGCCCCGGCTACGCGAGGGCTGGATCACCGAGCGCGGCGACACCGAGGCGTACGAGGGCCGCGCGGTGCAGCCGGTCGACAACGGGCGCCGAGCCGCCGACGGGCGCGACCTCGACAGCGTCTTCGCGGCCACGAACCGGCACCCGCGCCGGGGGGTGGCCGACGCGACGGTCACCCAGCTGGCCTACGCGCGAGCCGGGGTGATCACCGCCGAGGTCGAGTTCGTCGCGCTGCGCGAGGGGCTCGACCCGGCGTACGTACGCGACGAGGTGGCCCGCGGGCGGGCCGTGATCCCGGCCAACGTCAACCACCCCGAGAGCGAGCCGATGGCGATCGGCCGCAACTTCCTCGTCAAGATCAACGCGAACATCGGCAACAGCGCCGTCGCCTCCTCCATCGAGGAGGAGGTCGAGAAGATGACGTGGGCGACCCGGTGGGGCGCGGACACGGTCATGGACCTCTCGACCGGGCGCAACATCCACACCACCCGGGAGTGGATCCTCCGCAACAGCGCGGTGCCGATCGGCACCGTGCCCCTATATCAGGCGCTGGAGAAGGTGGACGGCAAGGCCGAGGACCTGTCGTGGGAGATCTACCGCGACACCCTCGTCGAGCAGTTCGAGCAGGGCGTCGACTACATCACGGTGCACGCCGGCGTGCTGCTGCGCTACGTGCCGCTCGCCGCGTCCCGCAAGACGGGCATCGTCTCCCGCGGGGGCTCGATCATGGCGGCCTGGTGTCTCGCGCACCACGAGGAGAACTTCCTCTACACGCACTTCCGCGAGATGTGCGAGCTCATGGCGCGCTACGACGTCACGTTCTCGCTGGGCGACGGGCTGCGCCCGGGGTGCATCGCCGACGCCAACGACGAGGCGCAGTTCTCGGAGCTGCGGACCCTGGGCGAGCTGACGAAGATCGCCTGGGAATACGACGTGCAGGTGATGGTCGAGGGTCCCGGCCACGTGCCGATGCACAAGATCAAGGAGAACATGGACCTCCAGCTGGAGGTCTGCGCCGAGGCGCCGTTCTACACCCTCGGTCCCCTGACCACCGACATCGCGCCCGGCTACGACCACATCACCAGCGCGATCGGCGCCGCGATGATCGGCTGGTACGGCACCGCGATGCTCTGCTACGTCACCCCGAAGGAGCACCTCGGCCTGCCGGACCGCGACGACGTCAAGGACGGCGTCATCACCTACAAGATCGCGGCGCATGCCGCCGACCTCGCCAAGGGCCACCCGGGTGCGCAGGCATGGGACGACGCGCTCTCCGACGCACGCTTCGAGTTCCGGTGGGAGGACCAGTTCAACCTCTCGCTGGACCCGACCACCGCGCGGGACTTCCACGACGAGACGATGCCGGCGGCACCAGCGAAGACGGCGCACTTCTGCTCCATGTGCGGCCCGCACTTCTGCTCGATGCGCATCAGCCAAGACGTCCGCGCGTACGCCGCGGCCAAGGGCGTCGACGAGGCGAGTGCGCTCGAGCTGGGGATGGCGGAGAAGTCCGCGGAGTTCCGCGACGAGGGCGGCCGGGTCTACCTGCCGGTCACCGAGCTCGAGCGGGCCGTGAGCTCCACCCGGCCCGCCGCCGGCTGAGGGCCCGCGGCTCACGCCCGAGTGCGGGCCTCCCTGCCCTGGGTCCGCCGACGCCTCACCGGCGGGCCTCCGGCTAACCTCGACGGGTGAGCGTGCCGGCGTCCCGAAGGGCGGTAGCCCTCGACGCCTGGCTCGACGCCGGAGCCGGAGTCCTCGAACGGGTCGAAGTCGTCGATGGGGAGCTCGTGGTGCGACGGGTCGGCGGCAACCCGCACCACTACCTGGCCCGACGGCTCGCGGAGGAGTTCGAGCGGCAGTGGCGGGGAGTTCTCGCGACCGCGCCCGGCAACTGGGCCCTGCAGCTGTCTGACGCCGGAGAAGTCGTGTCCGGACGGGTGCCGGACGTCCTCGTCAACGGGGACCTTCTGCTGACGGAGCCGGTCTTCGTCGGCGTGCCGCAGGCCGCGGTCGAGGTCTGGTCGCCGGGCAACACGCTGGCCGACATGAACGCCAAGCGCCGGGATTACCGCATCGCCGGCCTGCCCGTCCTCGTGGAGGCTTTCCTCACTGACGCAGGCGACGTCCACCTGGAGTGGCTGGTCCAGCGGGACGGCCGCTGGCTGTCGTCTGCCGCCGCGATCGGGGAGAGCACCCTCGACGTGTCCCTGCCGCGACCGTTCACGGTGGTGCCGAACGGCTTGCTGCGCCCGGGCGTGTAGCGGCTCACCCTGCCGCAGGGCACCCGTTCACGTGCCGCAGAAGGTGCGGTAGGAGCCGAAGTCCGCCGGGGCGGGGGCTGCGTAGCGCTCGAGGCCCGGGCGCTCGTCGTACGGCCGAGCCACCACCTCCAGCAGCCGTTCGAGCGGCTCCAGGTCGCCGGTGGTTGCAGCGTCGAGGGCTTCCTCGACGAGGTGGTTGCGGGGGATGTAGACGGGGTTGGTCCGGTCCATCGCCTCGGCGTCCGGTCCCAGGCTGCGCCAGCGCTCGGTCCAGGCGTCGAAGGCCGCGAGGTCGAGGAACAGGCCGCGCGCGGGCTCGGCGTCGCCGCGAGCCGCGGCGCCGAGGGAGCGGAAGAACAACGTGAAGTCGACGTGGCTCCTCTGCAGCAGGGTCAGCAGATCGTCGACCACCGGCGAGGTCACCGCGTCGTCCAGGTCGTCGCGCAACCCGAGCTTGGCTCGCAGGCCCGCCGACCACGCTGCGCCGTACCGCTCGCGGAACGTGGCGAGGGACTCCACCGCGAGGGCGACCGCCTGCTCCTCGTCGTCGGAGAAGAGGGGCAGGAGGGCCTCGGCGAGCCGGGTCAGGTTCCACTCCGCCACGGCCGGCTGGTTGCCGTAGGCGTAGCGCCCACCCGTGTCGATCGAGCTGTAGACCGTCGCCGGGTCGAACGCCTCCAGGAAGGCGCACGGCCCGTAGTCGATGGTCTCGCCCGAAATCGTCATGTTGTCGGTGTTCATGACCCCGTGGACGAAGCCGACCAGCATCCACCGGGCCACCAGCGACGCCTGGGCCGCGATCACCGCCTCGAACAACGCGAGGTACGGGTGCTCGGCCGCCGCGGCACCGGGGTGATGCCGGGCGATCGCGTGGTCGGCGAGGCGGCGCAGGAGCTCGACGTCGCCGGTGGCGCGGGCGTACTGGAAGCTGCCCACCCGCAGGTGACTGCTGGCGACCCGGGCGAGCACCGCGCCCGGCAACAGGGTCTCCCGGTGCACCCCACGTCCCGTCGCCACCACGGCGAGGGAGCGGGTCGTCGGGATGCCGAGGGCGTGCATCGCCTCGCTGATCACGTACTCGCGCAGCATCGGTCCGACCGCGGCCAGCCCGTCGCCGCCGCGCGCGAACGGCGTACGCCCCGACCCCTTGAGGTGGAGGTCGCGCAGGCGGCCGTCGGCGTCGACGACCTCACCGAGCAGGAGGGCCCGCCCGTCGCCGAGACGCGGGGAGTACCCACCGAACTGGTGCCCGGCGTACGCCTGCGCCACCGGTGTCGCACCCCTCGGCAGCGCGTTGCCGGTCAGCAGACGGATCCCGTCGGCGCTCCGCAGCGCGGCGGGGTCGAGGCCGAGCTCCGCCGCCAGCCGTTCGTTCAGGACGAGCAGCCGCGGGTTCGGCGCCTCCTCGGCCCGCCACGGCAGCGCCAGCTCCGGGAGCTCACGGGCGAAACGGTCCTCGAAGGTGACGGGGAATGTGGTTGCGATGCTCACCCCATCGAGAGTACGTACGACATCGTGCCCTGCCATATGCCCTGCCTCGGTGCACGGGCGGTCCTCGAGCATTGGCGTGACGCGGGCCACAGGGAGCAGCGATGAGCTATCCACCCGTCCGGTACACCGGTGCCGGCCAGGCCAGCGCCACCTTCCGGTCCGGCGCCCAGCCGCCCGAGCTGCCCTTCGCCGCCGGCGGCGCCGCCAGTTATCTCGCGACGCAGGCCTCGACCGGGGGTGAGTACGGCTTGTTCCGCTGGGACATGGGCGCCTCCCCCGGCGGGCCCGACCCGCATTTCCACCGCGCGATCTCCGAGGCCTTCTACGTCCTGCGGGGCACGGTGCAGCTGCACGACGGACGGCGCTGGCTCGACGCGGTGCCCGGAGACTTCCTCTACGTCCCGCCGGGCGGCGTGCACGCGTTCCGCAACGAGTCCGGTCCCGCGTCGATGCTCATGCTCTTCGCTCCCGGCGCTCCGCGGGAAGGCTACTTCGAGGAGCTCGAGGCGCTTCCCGATGAGACCCGCAGTCGCATGACCGAGCAGGACTGGACCGAGCTGTACGCCCGGCACGACCAGGTCATGGTCGCTCCGCGCCGCTAGCTTCGGGCCACCGGACGCTGGGCCGTCCCGACGGGAGGAGAGGCCGCTGTCCGTCAGTTGGGACTCCGTACGGGCCTGGCGGCTGTGGAGGCAGCTGCTGGCGCCGCCCACCGCTGGTCCCGGCCAGGACCCGAACCTGGCCGTGGACGACGTGGTGCCGGTCGTCAGCCGGTTGTGCGGGGTGCAGGCGCAGGTGCTCTCCGCCGCCGAACTGGCGGCGCGACCCGGCAGCGTCAGCCGCAGCCCGGGCAGGTCGGGGCGGCACTGGCCGAGCGCCGGCTGGTGCGGGTCTGGGCGATGCGCGGGACGTTGCACCTGCTCGACCCCGCCGACGCCCCCGCCCATCTGGCCCTCGTGGCTGCCGCGCGGACCTGGGAGAAGCCGGCGTGGCAGCGCGCCTTTTTGTCCGCCGACCGACTGGCCGTGTTGACCGAGGCGGCCGCCACGGCGCTGGACGGCCGGGTGCTCACCCGCGAGCAGCTGACCACCGAGGTGGTGCAGCGCACCGGCGACGCCGGCCTGCTCGAGGCGCTGAGCTCCGGCTGGGGCGCGGTGCTCAAGCCCCTGGCCTGGCAGGGGCTGCTCTGCCACGGCCCCGCGGAGGGCGGACGGGTCACCTTCACCCGTCCGGACACCTGGCTCCCCGACTGGCGGATGCCTGCACCCGCCGAGGCCGCCCGCGTCGCGATCCCGTCCTATCTTGCGGTGTTCGGACCAGCCGCCCCCGCCACGTTCGACGCCTGGCTCAGCCGCGGCGCGACTCCGAAGGCCACGCTGCGCGGCTGGTTCGCCGACCTCTCCGACGAGCTGGAACCGGTCGAGGTCGAGGGACAACCGCTGTACGCCCGCGCCAGCGATGTGGACTTCTTGTCCGCGACCCGGCTCGCGGACGCGGTCCGGCTGCTACCCGCCTTCGACCAGTACGTGCTCGGCCCGGGCACCGGCGACCCGCACACCGTTCCCCCACTCGGCGGGCGCAGGTCAGCCGGGCTGCCGGCTGGATCTCCCCGACCGTGGTCACCGGCGCCGGCGTCGTCGGGACCTGGCGGACCACGTCGCCCGGCTCGAGGTCGACCTGTTCGCCGACGGACCACCCGTCGACAGTGGCCTGCTCGAGGCCGAAGCCGACCGCCTCGCCCGACTGCTCCAGGTCCCGCTGCGGCTGGCCGTGCGCCGAATCTGACCTTGTGGTCCCCGTGGGGAGCTCCTCCGCTGAAGACAGCCCATCGCGGATGGATTCGTACGGCCGGCGTACGAACTCTTCCGCGCCGCGCCGCGCGGACGCTCTGGCGGCAAGGCGCTGCTCGTGGGCCCCACCAGGCTCGAGATCGCCAGTGCGGGTGGGAAAGTGCAGTGGACTGCGCTCTGCCACCCAAACCGGCGATCTTGGCCGCCGAATGCCCCACCATTGAGGGGTGTCTATGCAAGCCCGCCCGTCCGCTCGCCGAGCTCGACGACTGGCTTGCGCCCTGCCGGCGGTTCTGGGCGCAGCGTCTGGACGCCCTGGACACCGAGATCCGCGGGGTAGCCGGAGCAGGAGGACGACATGACCGTTTCTACGCCCCTGGGCCAGGTGCTGCGCGACGCCGACGGGATGCGTCTCGAGTTCCTGCGCACCGGTGCCCGAGACGTGGGCGGACTACTACCCCGCACCGCAGGACGCGTACGGGCTGCCGCGATGAGGGCGGGCAGGGCTCTGATGTTCCTCGCCGCGCTGGCCGCGGCGCGGGTCCCGCGCCGCGGCTGACCCGGGCGCCCAGCACCTCATCCGCCCACTGCTGCGCGGCTTCCCGATCGCGGTCCGAGACGGGCCCCAGCTCCTCCTCCAACTCCCGGAGGTACCGGCCCAGCGCGGCGACGCCGCGCCCATACCTGCGGCGGCCGCCAGCGGCGGTGTCGTGACCGTGCCGGGGGGCAACCGGGGGGCGTGACCGGGATGCAGAGCGGCGCGGAGGCGGGAGCGTACGTCGCGCTCGGGGACTCGATCTCGATCGACGAGTACGCGGGGGGCCCGGGCCGGGGCGGGGCGAGCCTGCTCGCCCGCAACCGCGACGACGACTTCCCCGCCTGGCAGGGGCGCGACCTGGCGACGCTGCGACCCGAGCTCGGGTTCCGCCTGCTCGCATCCGACGGCGGCACGACGCGCTCGCTCCTCGACGTCCAGCTGCCCCGCCTGGCGGCCTCCGGGGTCGTGCCAAGGGTCGTCACGCTCACCGTGGGCGGCAACGACGTGCTCTCGGCGTACGGGGACACCCGCCGCGCCCTCGAGGTCGTCGCCGTCGTGCGGGCCCGGGTCGGGGAGGCACTGGCGCGCCTGCGCGAGCTCGTACCGCCCGGGGGCCCCGTCGTCGTCGGCACCGTCTACGACCCGAGTGACGGCACCGGCGACACCGAGAGCGCAGGGCTGCCGCCCTGGCCCGACGTTGTTCCGGTTCTCGGCGAGCTGAACGACGCGCTGCGTACGGTCGCCGCCGAGCACGCCGCCGGAGTCGCCGACGTGCACGGGCGATTCTTCGGCCACGGGCTGAAGCAGGGGAATCCGGCGCAGCGCGACCGCCGCCCGCCCGACCGCGAGCTCTGGTACTGCCAGGTCATCGAGCCCAACGCCTGGGGCGCCGACGCGGTGCGCGCGGCGTTCTGGCAGGCGTTGCAGCACCACGGCGCCCTGCCGGCATGAGGAGTCGACCCTCGCAGGATCCGGGGGCTCGCCGGCGGCTGATCCGCCCCGGCGTGCGCCACTACTGTCGGCGGCATGCGAGCGGTGGTCGTACGGGAGCCGGGCGGGCCCGAGGTGCTGGTCGAGACCGAGGTCCCGGACCCGCAGCCCGCCCCAGGCGAGGTGCTGGTCGACGTCGTGGCGGCCGGGGTCAACCGGGCCGACCTGCTGCAGCGCCAGGGTGCCTACGACCCGCCGGCCGGTGCGCCTGCGCATCCCGGTCTCGAATGCTCCGGCCGGGTAGCCGCCCTCGGCGAGGGCGTGCGGGACTGGTCGGTCGGCGACGAGGTCGGCGCGCTGCTCTCGGGCGGCGGCTACGCCGAGCGGGTCGCCGTGCCCGCCGGCCAGCTCCTGCCCCTGCCCGAGGGCGTCGACGTGCTGTCCGCCGCCGCCCTGCCCGAAGTGGCGTGCACGGTCTGGTCCAACGTGGTCGCCCAGGCCCGCCTGCGGCCCGGCGAGACCCTGCTCGTGCACGGCGGCGCCTCGGGCATCGGCACGATGGCTATCCAGCTCGCGACCGCCCTCGGCTCGCGGGTTATTGTCACCGCGGGCAGCCCCGAGAAGCTGGCGCGCTGCCGCGAGCTCGGCGCCGACGTCGCGATCTCCTACCGGAACGAGGACTTCGTCGCGCGGGTGCGCGAGGAGACCGGCGGGCGCGGGGTCGACGTGGTGCTCGACAACATGGGCGCGAGCTACCTGTCCCGCAACGTCGAGGCGCTGGCGACCGGCGGCCGGCTCGCCGTCATCGGGCTGCAGGGCGGCCGCCGTGGCGAGCTCGACCTCGGCGCGCTGCTCGCCAAGCGCGGGGCGGTCTTCGCCGCGTCGCTTCGAGCCCGCCCGGCCGAGGAGAAGGCGGCCATCGTCGCCGCCGTACGCGAGCAGGTGTGGCCGCTGATCGCGGCGCAGCGGGTCCGGCCCGTCGTTGATCGGGTGCTGCCCCTGCACGAGGCGGCGGCCGCCCATCGCGTGCTCGAGGCGGGCGAGCACGTCGGCAAGGTGCTCCTGCGCGTGAAGCGGTGACGCGTGGGCAGGTCACCTGGCATGACCGACCCCCGCATCGTGCACCAGTCGCAGCCCGACCAGGTCGACCCTCGCGTGGTCGTCGTCGATCCCGACGGTCACCCCACGGCGGGTCGGGGTCCGTCGGGCGCCGAGGCCGGGATCCAGGTCGGGGTGGAGCAGCCGGCCAAGGTGATGCGCATCGGGACGATGATCCGCCAGTTGCTGGAGGAGGTCCGCGGCGCCTCCCTCGACGAGGCCGGCCGGGCGCGCCTGGCCGAGATCTACGACCAGTCGATCAGCGAGCTCAAGGACGGTCTGGCTCCGGAGCTGGTGCAGGAGCTGGAGCGGCTCTCGCTGCCGTTCGAGAACCACACGGTGCCCAGCGAGGCGGAGCTGCGGGTCGCGCAGGCGCAGCTCGTCGGCTGGCTCGAGGGGCTCTTCCACGGCATCCAGACCGCCCTGTTCGCCCAGCAGCTCGCGGCCCGCGCCCAGTTCGACGAGATGCGCCGCCGGGCGTTGCCCGGGGCGCCCGCCGCCCGCCCCGGACCCGGCCCGACCGGGCAGTACCTGTAGGTCCCGCCGGCGATCCGCCCGGTCACGGGCGGTCAGCGGGCAGCAGCTCCTCGAGCACGTGGGCGACCCCGTCCTCGTCGTTGCTCTTCGTACGCCGGCCGACAGCCGCGAGCACCTCGGCGTGGGCGTTCGCCATCGCGTACGCGGTGCCGGCCCAGGCGAGCATCGGCAGGTCGTTCGGCATGTCACCGAAGGCCACCACCTCCGCGGCGTCCACACCGCGTTCAAGGCATAGCGCCGCCAGCGTCGTCGCCTTGCTCACCCCGGCGGCGCTGACCTCCAGCAGCCCCTCGGAGCTGGAGTGGGTCAGCTCGGCGAGCGGGCCGACGACCTCGCGAGCGGCGGCCAGCAACTCGTCGGCGTCGAGGTCGTCGTGGCGAGCGAGCAGCTTGACCGCGGGATTCGCCAGCAGCTCGTCGAGGGGGGCCACCGACGTGCCGACGGGCCAGCGGGGGCGGTACACCTCCTCGTGCAGGAACCCGTCGCTGGTCTCGACGGCGAACCCGAGGTCGGGCAGGGCCGCGCGCAGCCGCCGAACCACCTGGCGGGCGACCTCGACCGACAGGGGGTGCTCCTCGACGACCCGCTCGGTGTGCAGGTCGTAGACCAGCGCGCCGTTCGCGCAGATCGCGAGCCCGGTGTGCCCGGTGCGCCGGGCGACCTCGGCCATCCACCGCGGCGGGCGCCCGGTGACGAACACGACGGTGAGCCCGGCGGCCTCCGCCGCCTGCAGGGCGGCCACCGTGCGGTCGGAGATCGTGCCGTCGCTACGTACGAGGGTCCCGTCCAGGTCGCTGGCAACGAGCCGCAACGGCAGGTCGCGCGGAAGAAGGTCGGGACGCGGCGGCTGCGGGATCACCCCTCCAGTGTCACCCTCAGATCACCTCGACCTGCGGGTACTGCGCGCGCCACATCGCCTGGTGGATCTGCTGGATGGGATCGCTCACCTCGACCTGCGCCAGTCCCTCGGCGGCGGCCGCCCGGGCCACCGCGATGCCCACCCCGGCGGAGACAAGGCGCAGTTCCTGCACGGGAGGCAGCAGCGGGGCGCCGGGCTTGCTCGCGTTGGAGAGGTCGGCGACCGCGTCCGCCGCCGCGGCGAGCATGCCGTCGCTGATCCGGCGGGCCTTGCAGACGGTCACCCCCAGGCCCAGACCGGGGAAGACCAGCGCGTTGTTGGCCTGCGCGATGGCGTAGGTCTGCCCCTCGTGCTCCACGGGCGCGAACGGGCTGCCGGTGGCGACCAGCGCCCGGCCGTCGGTCCAGCGGATCAGGTCCTCGGGCAGCGCCTCGCACCGCGAGGTGGGATTCGACAGCGGCAGGATGATCGGATGCTGCACCGCCGAGGCCATGGTGCGCACGATCTGCTCGGTGAACGCGCCCGCCTGAGTGGAGGTGCCGATGAGGATGGTGGGCTGGACGTGCGCCACGACCTCGGCCAGGCCGATGGCGCCGCTCGGCCCGGCCCAGCCGGCGGCCTCGGCGACCGGCCGGGCGTAGGGCACCTGGTAGTCGTGCATCCCGGCGGTGCGGTCGTCGGCCAGCAGGCCCTTGCGGTCGAGTGCCCAGAAGCGCGCGGTGGCGTCCTCGGGGGAGAGCCCCTGGTGGACCATGACGTCGCGCAGCATGTCGGCGATGCCGAGCCCGGCGGTGCCGGCCCCGAGGATGACGACCCGCTGGTCACGCAGCCGGCCCCCGACCGCGCGGACCGCGGCGAAGACCGCGGCCAGCACGACCACGGCGGTGCCCTGCATGTCGTCGTTGAAGGTGCAGCACTCGTCGGCGTATCGCCGCAGGATGCGCCGGGCGTTGGTGGCGCCGAAGTCCTCCCAGTGCAGGAGCGCGTTCGGGAACAGCTTGGTCGCGGCCTTGACGTACGCGTCGATGAAGTCGTCGTAGCGCGAGTCCCGGATGCGCGCGTGGCGGTTGCCGAGATACATGTCGTCGTTGAGCAGGCGCAGGTTGTCGGTGCCCACGTCGAGCACCACGGGGATCACCCGGCGAGGGTGGATGCCCGCGGCCGCGGTGTAGACGGTCAGCTTGCCGATCGAGATCTGGATGCCGCCGACGCCCTGGTCGCCGATGCCGAGGATGCCCTCGGAGTCGGTCGCGACGATGAGGTCGCACTCGTCGGGGCCCAGCCCGTAGTTGGCCAGCGACTCCTCGATCTTCTCCGGTGAGTTGATCGAGAGGAAGACGCCGCGGGGCCGGTTGAACTCGTGGCTGTAGCGCTCGATGAGGTCGCCGATGGTCGGCGTGTAGACGATGGGCAGCATCTCCTCGAGGTGCTCGCTCAGCACGCGGTAGAAGAGCACCTCGTTGCGGTCGCGGAGGTTGCCGAGGTAGACGTTCTTCGCCAGCGGGTCGGGTTGGCGCAGGTACTGCTCGTAGACCCGACGATGCTGCCCCTCGATCGACAGGACGCTGTCGGGCAGCAGCCCGACCAGGCCGAGTGCCTCGCGCTCCTCGTGGGTGAACCCGGTGCCCTTGTTGAGCATCGGATTGCGCAGCACGTCGTTGCCGCGGGTGCGGATGCGGGCGAACGAGCCGTCCGCCGTGGACACCAGCTCGTACGGGCGCTCATACATGGCGCGACCCACCTCCTGCTCGTGGACTCGTGGGCACCGGTCAGCGCTTCTTCTTCGGGAGGTACAGATCGGTGATGGTGCCCTCGAAGGCCTCCGCGGACATGCCGACGGTCTCGGAGAGCGTGGGGTGGGCGTGCACGGTGAGCCCGATGTCGGCCGCGTCGGCGCCCAGCTCGATGGCCAGGGCCGCCTCGGCGATGAGCTCGCCGGCGTTCGGCCCGACGATGCCCGCTCCGATGAGCCGGTCGGTCGCCTCGTCGAAGACGAGCTTGGTCATCCCCTCGTCGCGGCCGAGGGAGAGGGCGCGCCCGCTCGCCGCCCAGGGGAAGACGCCCTTGCCGTACGCGACGCCGGCGGCCTTCGCCTCGTTCTCGGTGGCGCCCACCCAGGCGACCTCGGGGTCGGTGTAGGCGACCGACGGGATCACCCGCGCGTCGAAGGCGCTGCGCTGGCCCGCGGCGGCCTCGGCCGCGACCCGGCCCTCGTGCACCGCCTTGTGGGCAAGCATCGGCTGGCCGACCACGTCGCCGATCGCGAAAATGTGCCCGACGTTGGTGCGCATCTGCTTGTCCACGGGGATGAAGCCGCGGTCGTCGACGACGACGCCGGCCGCGTCGGCGCCGACGCGCGCGCCGCTCGGCTTGCGGCCGACCGCGACCAGGACTTTGTCGAAGGTGTCCTGCGCCGGCGCGCCGGCGCCCTCGAAGCTGACCCGCAGCCCCTCGGGCGTGGCCTCGACTGCGGTGACCTTGGTCTTGAGGTAGACGTTCTCGTAGCGCTTCGCGATCCGCTTCATCAGCGGGGCCACGACGTCCTTGTCGGCGCCGGGGATCAACTGGTCCATCAGCTCGACGACCGTGATGCGCGCCCCGAGCTCGGCGTAGACGGTGGCCATCTCCAGCCCGATGATGCCGCCGCCGAGCACCAGCAGGCGCTGCGGCACGTCGGACAGTTCCAGCGCGCCGGTCGAGTCGAGGACCCGCGGGTCGTCGTGCGGCACGAAGGGCAGCGTCACCGGCTCCGAACCGCAGGCGAGGATCGCCGTGTCGAAGCCGACGAGCTGCGACGAGCCGTCGGCGGCGGCCACCTCCAGCTGGTGGGGCGAGACGAAGCGCCCGGTGCCCCGGATCGTGGTGACCTTGCGCTGCCGGGCCAGCCCGCCCAGGCCGCCGGTGAGGCGCTTGACGACGCCGTCCTTCCAGCCCCGCAGCGCGTCGAGGTCGATGCTCGGCGGCCCGAACCGCACGCCGTGCTCGCTCATCTCCTGGGTCTCGGCGATCACCTTGGCGGCGTGCAGCAGCGCCTTCGACGGAATACAGCCGATGTTGAGGCAGACTCCGCCGAGGGCGTCGCGCGCGTCGACGACCACGACGCGCTTGCCCAGGTCGGCGGCGCGAAAGGCGGCCGTGTAGCCGCCGGGTCCGGCCCCCAGGACGAGCACCTCGGCGTGCTGGTCGCTCTCGCGCGTGACCGCGGGCCGGGGGGCCGGGGCGGCAGCCGGGCTGGCGGAACCGGCCTGGGTGAGTCCCCGCTCCGGGGGGCCGTAGACGCCGCTGGGCGAGCCGTAGCCCGCCTGCTGCGGCCCGGCGGCCATCGCGTCCTCCACCGCCGTGCCTTCGGCTGGCTCGTACGTCAGCAGGACGTCGCCCTCGGACACCCGGTCGCCGACGCTCACCCGCAGCTCGGAGACGACGCCGGCCGCGCTCGCGGGCACGTCCATCGTCGCCTTGTCGGACTCGAGGGTGAGGATCGGATCGTCGGCCGTGACCTCGTCCCCGGGGGCGACGTGCACCTCGATGACGGGCACGTTCGAGAAGTCGCCGATGTCGGGCAGGCGCATCTCCACGGGAAGCTCCCTTCGGGGGGCGAGGATCTACAGGACGAGCCGGCGTACGTCCTCGAGCACCGAGCACAGGTGGCGGGCGAAGCGGGCGGCGAGCGCGCCGTCTACGACGCGGTGGTCGTAGGAGAGGGAGATGGGCAGCATCAGCCGGGGCGCGAACGCGACGCCGTCCCACACCGGCGCCATCCGGGAGCGGACGACGCCGAGGATTGCGACCTCGGGGGCGTTGACGATGGGCGTGAAGGAGGTCCCCCCGATGCCGCCGAGGCTGGAGATGGTGAAGGTGCCGCCGGCCATGTCGTCGGGCGAGAGCTTGGCGTCGCGGGCCCGCGTCGAGACCTCGCCGAGCTCCTTGCTCAGCCCGTTGACACCCTTGCGGTCGACATCGCGGATGACCGGGACGACGAGGCCGCCGGGGGTGTCGACCGCGATGCCGAGGTTGTAGTAGGACTTGGTGATCAGCGCGTCCTTCTCGGGCGACAGCGAGCTGTTGAACTCGGGGAACTCCCGCAGGGCCGAGACCGCCGCCTTCATCAGAAAGGCGAGCAGGGTGACGCGGTAGCCCTGGGCCTTCGCGGCGGCGTCGAGCTCCTTGCGGTAGGCGTCCAGCTCGGTGATGTCCGCCTCGTCGTTGTGCGTGACGTGCGGCACGTTGAGCCACGACCGGTGCAGGAACGGCCCGGAGATCTTCTTGATCCGCGGCAGTGGGCGCGTCTCCACCGGCCCGAACTTCGCGAAGTCCACGGGCGGGATTTCCGGAATGCCGGCACCGGCCGGCGGCGCCGCGGGTGCCGAGGGTGCCGGGCTCGGCCCGCGGAGGGTGGCGAGCAGGTCCTCCTTGGTGATCCGGCCTTTCTCGCCGGTGCCCCGGATGGTTCGCAGCTCCACTCCGAGCTCGCGGGCGAGGCGGCGCACGCTGGGGCCGGCGTGCGGGCGGCCGTCGGCGCCCTGCGGGCCGTCATCGCTGCCGTGGGCGGTGACCGTCGGCGCCTGCGCCGTCGAGGAGCGGGCCGCGGACGCCTCCGCCGAGGCGGCGACTTCCGAGACCGCCTCGGGTGAAAGCTCCTGCTGCTGGACGTCGGACTCCTGCTGGGCCTCGTCCAGCCCCGGTCGCGCGACCCCGTCGCCACCACCGTCGCCACCGCCGCCGCTCGCGCCCGCGTCGGCGAACGCGAGGATGACGCTGCCCTCGCTGACCCGGTCGCCGACCGAGACGGCGAGGCGCTCGACGACCCCGGCCGCGGGCGCCGGGACGTCCATCGTCGCCTTGTCGGACTCCAGCGTGATGAGCGGATCGTTCTCGGCGACGGTGTCGCCCTCGTGCACGTGCACCTCGATCACGGGGATGTCGGCGAAGTCGCCGATGTCGGGGACCCGGATCTCGTTGGTGTCGGTCGCGGTGGTCATGCCACTCTCCTCGATCCTCGCCGGCCGGCGGGTCAGACCCGGATCGGGTCGGGCTTGTCGGGGTCGATGCCGTAGCGCGCGATGGCCTCGGCGACCGTGCTCGTCGGCACGACCCCCTCCTGGGCGAGTCCGTGCAGCGCCGCCACGGCCACGTGGTGCCGGTCGACCTCGAAGAATCGCCGCAGCTTGCGCCGGTAGTCCGAGCGCCCGAACCCGTCGGTGCCGAGCACGGTGTAGCGCCCCGGTACGAAGGGCCGGATCGAGTCGGCGAACGTCTTGACGTAGTCGGTCGCGGCGACCATGGGTCCCTGACGACCGGTCAGGCAGGTCTCGACGTACGACCGGCGGGGCGCCTCGGTGGGGTGCAGCCGGTTCCAGCGCTCCACCGCGAGCCCCTCGCGGCGCAGCTCGGTGAAGCTCGGCGCGCTCCACACGTCGGCTGCCACCCCGAAGTCGGCGGCGAGCAGGTCGGCGGCGGCGATTACCTCGCGCAGGATCGCGCCGCTGCCCATCAGCTGCACCCGGGGAGCGTCGGGGCGCTCGGCGGACCCCTCGCGGAACAGGTACATCCCCTTGCGGATGCCCTCCTCCGCGCCCTCGGGCATGCCCGGGTGCTCGTAGTTCTCGTTCATCAGCGTGACGTAGTAGTAGACGTCCTCCTGCTCGGCGTACATCCGCCGCAGGCCGTCCTGCAGGATCACCGCGACCTCGTACGAGAACGTCGGGTCGTACGCGACGCAGTTGGGGATGACCGAGGCGAAGACGTGGCTGTGGCCGTCCTCGTGCTGCAGGCCCTCGCCGTTGAGGGTCGTCCGGCCGGCGGTCGCGCCGAGCAGGAAGCCGCGCGCCCGGATGTCTCCGGCGGCCCAGGCGAGGTCCCCGAAGCGCTGGAACCCGAACATCGAGTAGTAGATGTAGAACGGGATCATCGGCAGGTCGTTGGTGCTGTACGAGGTCGCGGCCGCGATCCACGACGACATGGCGCCGGCCTCGTTGATGCCCTCCTGGAGCATCTGGCCGCCCTTGTCCTCCTTGTAGTACATGAGCTGGTCGGCGTCCTGCGGGCGGTAGAGCTGGCCCACCTGCGAGAAGATGCCGTACTGACGGAACATCCCCTCCATCCCGAACGTGCGCGACTCGTCCGGCACGATCGGGACCACGCGCTTGCCGATCGCCTTGTCGCGCAGCAGCGTGTTGAGGATCCGGACGAAGGCCATCGTCGTGGAGACCTCGCGGCCGGGCGTGCCCTGCAGCTGCGCACCGAAGGCCGAGAGCTCCGGGATCGTCAGCGACTCGGAGCGCTGCCGCCGGCTCGGCACGTAGCCGCCCAGCACCTTGCGGCGGTCCTGCAGATAGGCCAGCTCCGGGCTGCCCTCGGCGGGCCGCACGTAGGGGTACTGCAGGAGCTGGTCGTCAGGGATGTCGAGGCCGAACCGCTCACGGAAGCCGCGCAGCGCCGCTTCGGCCATCTTCTTCTGCTGGTGGCTGATGTTCTGGCCCTCGCCGGCCTCGCCCATCCCGTAGCCCTTCACGGTCTTGGCGAGGATGACCGTCGGCTGGCCCTGGTGGCGCACCGCGGCGGCGTAGGCGTTGTAGATCTTCACCGGGTCGTGGCCGCCGCGGTTGAGCCCCCAGATCTCGTCGTCGGTCATGCCGGCGACCATCTCGCGCAGCTCCGGGTACTTGCCGAAGAAGTGCTCGCGGACGTACGCGCCGTTCTTGGACTTGAAGTCCTGGTACTCGCCGTCGACGGCCTCCTCCATGCGCTTGAGGAGGATGCCGGTTCTGTCGTTGGCGATCAGCGGGTCCCAGGCCGACCCCCAGATGACCTTGATGACGTTCCAGCCCGCGCCCAGGAAGATGCCCTCGAGCTCCTGGATGATCTTTCCGTTGCCGCGCACCGGGCCGTCGAGGCGCTGCAGGTTGCAGTTGACGACCCAGGTGAGGTTGTCGAGGCGTTCGCGCCCGGCCAGCCCGATCGCGCCCAGCGACTCGGGCTCGTCGGTCTCGCCGTCACCGAGGAACGTCCAGATCTGGCGGGCGCGGGTGTCGGCGAGACCCCGGCCCTGGAGGTACTTGAGGAAGCGGGCCTGGTAGATCGACATGATCGGCCCCAGGCCCATGGAGACCGTGGGGAACTGCCAGAAGTCCGGCATCAGCCAGGGGTGCGGATAGGACGACAGGCCGTCGCCGTCGACCTCCTGGCGGAAGCCGTCGAGCTGTTCGGCGGTCAGCCGGCCCTCGAGGAAGGCGCGGGCGTAGAAGCCCGGGGCGGAGTGGCCCTGGAAGTAGACGGAGTCGCCCTCAGACCCGTCGGCGGACCCGTGCCAGAAGTGGTTGTAGCCGATGTCGTAGAGCGTGGCCGCCGACTGGAAGCTCGCGATGTGCCCGCCGAGCTCGGAGGACTCCGCGTTGGCGCGCAGCACCATGGCCAGCGCGTCCCAGCGGTTCATAGCCCGGATGCGGTGCTCGATCGACGCGTCGCCGGGGTAGGGCTCCTCCTTCTCCGGCGGAATCGTGTTGAGGTACGGGGTGTTGGCCGAGTACGGGACCGGGACGCCCTTGCGGCGGCCCTCGTCGAGCAGCGAGTCGAGCAGCTGTTCGGCTCGCTCGGCGCCCTCGAACTCGAGCACCGAGTCCAGCGCGTCCAGCCACTCCCGGGTCTCGGCCGGGTCCGGGTCCTTAGCCATTCCGCGCTCCATCAACAGGGGGTCGGGGAATCGACGGGGTGCAGCAGGGGTGCGAGCACTACCCATGGCGCCTGCTCCTACCCGGCAGTGGCGGCAGGAAAGGCGGTGAGCACGCGGTCGGAGAAGGCGGGCCACGCCGCGGCCGCCCACGGGCCGAAGGCGCGCCCAGTGAGGCAGGCGCAGGCGAGCCCGACGTCGGGATCGACCCAGAGGAAGCTGCCCGACTGGCCGAAGTGGCCGAAGGTCCGCGGAGAGTTGCCGGCGCCGGTCCAGTGCGGCGACTTGCCGCCGCGCAGCTCGGGGCCGAGGCCCCAGTCGTTGGGGTCCTGCCGGCCGAATCCGGGCAGCACCCCGACCAGTCCCGGATAGGCCACCCGCGTCGCCTCGGCCAGCAGGTCCGGCGCGAGCAGCGTGGGAGCGAGCAGCTCGCGGCCCAGGGCAGCGAGGTCGGCGATCGGGCCGTGGGCGCCGTGGGCGGGCGAGCCCTCGAGGCGGGTGTCGACCAGCCCCAGCGGGCTGCACACCCGCGCCTGCATGCGCTCGGCAACGGGCACGCCGGCCCGCTTCGCGACGAGCTCGCCCAACACCTCGTACCCGCGGTTGGAGTAGATGCGCCGGCGGCCCGGCGCGCTCATGACCGCGTCCCCGTCCGGCCCCAACCCGGAGGCGTGTGCGAGCAGGTGGCGGACCGTCGAGCCGGCGGGCCCGGCCGGCTCATCGAGGTCGAGCAGCCCCTGCTGCGCGGCATCGAGCACGGTGAGCGCCGTCAGCAGCTTGGTCACCGACGCCCACGGCAGGTCGAGGTCGGGCCCGTACGACCCGAGGATCCCCTGCCCGTTCACCACCGCGACCGCCGGTGTCCCTGGCCAGTCCGCTACCGCCGAGGCGAGATCCGTCACGGGGGAACTATCGCGCCTGAGCGCCCGAGCGGACAGGGGCTTCAGCGCGATTCCAAGCGGACCGCTTAGCACCGCGATTCGGGTACTGGCCGCTCGCCTGCCCCGCCTTACGCCCAGGAGGCCGCGATGGCCACGCACGTCAACGGTTCGCAAGGCTCGCCCGCTGCCCCTCAGGGCGGGGGGACGCCGCGGGACAAGTCGCACTACCTCTACACGGCCGTGATCGTGGCGGTGCTGCTGGGCATCCTCGTCGGGTTCCTCGCGCCCGACGTCGGCAAGGCGTTGCGGCCCCTCGGCACCGGGTTCGTCAACCTGATCAAGATGATGATTGGGCCGATCATCTTCACCACGATCGTGCTCGGCATCGGGTCGGTGCGCCAGGCCGCCAGCGTGGGCCGAGTCGGTGGGCTCGCGCTGGCCTACTTCCTCAGCATGTCCACCATCGCCCTGGCCATCGGGCTGGTCGTCGGCAACCTCCTGCAGCCCGGCTCCGGGCTGCAGCTGACCGACGCGCTGCGCGGGGCCGGCGGCACCACCGAGTTCCTGCTCGGCATCATCCCCACCAGCCTCGTCTCCGCGCTCACGTCTGGCCAGGTGCTGCAGGCCCTGTTCGTCGCCCTGCTCGTCGGATTCGCGCTGCAGACGATGGGGGAGGCCGGGCAGCCCGTGCTCCGCGCCGTCGAGTACTTCCAGCGGGTCATCTTCCGGGTGCTCGGTATGATCATGTGGGTGGCGCCGATCGGCGCCATCGCCGCGGTCGTCGGGGCCACCGGCCTCACCGCCTTGAAGAGCCTGGCTGCCGTGATGATCGCCTTGGAGCACCTGGGCATCTCCCGGCCCGTCGTCGGCGTCGTCGTCCCGACCGGCTACTCCTTCAACCTCGACGGCACCGCGATCTACCTGAGCATGGCCTCCCTGTTCGTCGCCGAGGCGGTGGGCATGCCGCTGTCCATCGGCGAGCAGATCTCCCTGCTGCTGTTCATGATCATCGCCTCGAAGGGCGCCGCCGGCGTCACCGGCGCGGGCCTGGCCACCCTGGCCGGCGGCCTGCAGTCCCACCGCCCCGACCTGCTCGACGGCGTCGGTCTCATCGTCGGCATCGACCGCTTCATGTCCGAGGCCCGCGCGCTGACCAACTTCGCCGGCAACTCCGTCGCCACCGTCCTCGTCGGCAGCTGGACCGGGCAGATCGACAAGGGCCAGGCCGAGCGGGTGCTCTCCGGCGATGCACCCTTCGACGAGCGGAGCATGGCTGGGAGCGGCCACGGCGGGCACGACGACCACGTCGCGGTCCAGGACAGCGGTCTGGCCGCCACTCCCCGATGAGGGACGAAACGACGACCTAACGGGGCTCGAGGACTTCCTGGCCGACGTAGGACCGCAGCACCTGGGGAACGACGACCGAGCCGTCGCGCTGCTGGAAGTTCTCCAGGATCGCCACGATCAGCCGCGGCACTGCGGCCAGGGTGCCGTTGAGCGTCGCGAGCGGACGCACGCCGCGCTCGTCGCGTACGCGGACACGCAGCCGACGAGCCTGGAACTCCGTGCAGTTGGAGGTCGAGGTGACCTCCCGGTAGCGCGCCTGCGTCGGGATCCAGGCCTCGCAGTCGAACTTGCGCGCCGCACTCGCCCCGAGGTCACCAGCGGCCACGTCGATGACGCGGAACGGCAGGCCGAGGGAGGACAGGAAAGCCTTCTCGTGCTCGAGGAGGCGCCGGTGCTCCTTGGCCGCGTCCTCGGGGGCGCAGAAGACGAACATCTCGACCTTGTCGAACTGGTGGACCCGGATGATGCCGCGGGTGTCCTTGCCGTGCGCGCCCGCCTCCCGGCGGAAGCAGGTCGAGACGCCGGCGTAGCGCAACGGCAGGCGCTCGGGCTCGAGGATCTCCTCGGCGTGGTAGGCGGCCAGCGGCACCTCGGAGGTGCCCACCAGGTAGAGCTCGTCCTCGGGCAGGGTGTAGACGTCCTTGGCCGCCTGCCCGAGGAACCCGGTGCCCGCCAGGGCCTGCTCCCGTACGAGGACGGGGGGCACGACGGGTACGAAGCCCTCGCGCAGCGCCAGGTCGCTGGCGTAGCGGGTGAGCGCCATCGACAGCAGGGCCCCCGGGCCGGTGAGGAAGTAGAAGCGCGACCCGGAGACCTTGGCGCCGCGGTCGAGGTCGATGGCGCCGAGGCCGCGCCCGAGGTCGACGTGGTCGCGGGGGGCGAAGTCGCCCGCCGCGTCGCGGAAGACGGGGCGGGTGCCGTGCTCCTCGAGGACGACGTAGTCGTCCTCGCCGCCGGGGGGGACCTCGTCCTCCACGAGGTTCGGGAGCTGGAGCACCAGGGCCTCGAAGGCGGCGTCGGCCGCGGCCTGCTCGACCTCGGCCGCCTTGACCTGCCCGGCGAGCTCCTTGGTGCGGGCGAGCAGAGCGGCCCGCTCCGCGCCCTGGGCCCGGGGGACCTGCTTGCCGAGGGTCTTCTGCTCGGCGCGCAGGCCGTCGTGGGCGACGATCGCGGCGCGTCGGCGTTCGTCGGCGGCCAGCGCCGCGCCGACCAGCGCCTCGTCCTCCCCGCGGACTCGCTGGGAGGCGCGGACGAGGTCGGGCTGCGCGCGCAGCAGGGCCGGGTCGAGCACGGATCGAGCCTACCGAGGCGGGTCGGCTGCGGAGCTCCGCGAAAATCAGCGCGCGGGGATTGCCGTGGGCGTGTCGACCTTCTTCGACTCCTGCTGCTCGGCCCGGGGACGCATGGCGACCGAGATCGTCTGCTCCTCCTCCGGGGAGAGCTGGGAGTCGCTGGCCCCGGCGATGACCGCCTTGGCGTAGGTGCGGCTCTCCGCCCGCCCGTGGATCGAGGTGAGGACGACCCCGTTGCCCCCGTCGTCGAGCAGCGCCGCCGAGAACGACAGCCGCCCCCGGCCGTTGTTGAGGGCGTCGTAGCGCACGACGGCGACGTGACGAAGGCTGGCCGCGAGGTGGCGCCGGGTCTGCTCGAGCTGGCGGCGCGTCTTGGTCACCTCGTTGCGCAGCCGGCTCACCTCCTCGATCTTGCGGCTGAGCGTGGACACGAAGTCCTCACCGCCCGTCTGCGTGTGCAGGGCGTAGCTCGCCCGCATCCGGCGCAGCTGGACGGAGGTGGCGGCGGCGAGCACCAGCCCGAGCAGGCCGAGGGCAGCGGCGCCGAGGGCGACGTAGGCGACGACGGTCGGGTCGAGCGCGAGCGCGGGCACGGGAACCTCGGATGACTCGGTCGGGCGGGCTGGTGGCGACGTTGTAGTAACGGGCTCGATACATACGGTAGCGGCACTAGCCTCCCGATGTGTGGACCACACCGAGGTACGCGCGCTGCTCGCCGCCGTCGCCGGGGGCGAGGTCGCCGTCGACACCGCCCTCGACGCGCTGGCCCGCGGCCCCCTGGGCGTCAGCGACCTCGGCTTCGCCCGCCTCGACACGCACCGCGGCCTGCGTACGGGCGATCCGGAGGTCGTCTATGCCGCGGGCAAGACGGTCGAGCAGACGCTCGCGCTGCTCCGCGCCCTGCGCGACGCGGCGGGAGCGCGGCCGGCGCTCGCCACCCGGCTGCCTCCGGAGGCCCTCGCCGCCGTCCGGGAGGCGTTTCCGCAGGCCCTGGTCGACGACGTCGCCCGCGTGGCGGCGGTCGGCGCGCTGCCGGCGCCCTCGGGTCGGGTCTGCGTGGTGGCCGCGGGCACGTCCGACGCGCCGGTGGCGGCCGAGGCGGCGTTCCTGGCCCGCGCGTTCGGCGCGGAAGTCGAGCGGGTCGACGACGTGGGCGTGGCCGGCATCCACCGCCTGCTCGCCGTGCGCGACCGGCTCGACGCGGCCGACTGCCTGATCGTCGTCGCCGGGATGGAGGGCGCCCTGCCCTCGGTCGTCGGCGGGCTCACCGGTGTCCCCATCGTCGCCGTGCCGACGTCGGTCGGCTACGGCGCCTCGCTCGGGGGCCTGGCCGCGCTGCTCGCGATGCTCAACTCGTGCGCGCCGGGTGTGGTGGTGTGCAACATCGACAACGGCTTCGGCGCAGGCGTGTTCGCCGCCCGGGTGGCGCGCCGGGCGGCGCAGGACGACGCATGACCCTGGCCTGGTTCTCCTGCGAGGCGGGGGCGAGCGGCGACATGCTGCTCGGCGCGCTCGTCGACGCCGGCGCGCCGCTCGAGGCGGTGCAGGCGGCAGTCGCCGCCGTCGGCGTCGAGCCGGTCCTGCTGTCGGCTGACTCGGTGACCCGGCAGGGCCTGGCCGCGACCAAGGTGGACGTGGCCGTGCCCCATACCGGAGTCGTGCGCACCTGGGCCAGCCTGCGTGGGCTGCTCGAGGACGCCGACCTGGTCGAGCCTGTACGCGCGCGCGCACTCGACGTCTTCGCCCGGCTGGCGCGCGCCGAGGCGGTCGCGCACGGCATCTCCCCCGAGCAGGTGCACTTCCACGAGGTCGGCGCCCTGGACGCGGTCGCCGACGTCGTCGGCACCGCCGCCGCCCTCGACGCCCTCGGCGTGCACTCGGTCGCGGCCGGCCCGGTGGCCCTGGGCTCCGGCGTGGTGCGGGGCGCGCACGGGCTCGTGCCCGTCCCCGGTCCGGCCGTGCTCGCCCTGCTGACCGAGGCGGGCGCGATCGTGCACTCGGGCGAGGCGCCGTACGAGCTGTGCACTCCGACGGGAGCCGCCCTGCTGGCCTCGGTGGTCCAGCGGTGGGGGGGCCTGCCGCCGGTACGGATCACCGCCACCGGCACCGGCGCCGGCTCCCGCGACCTCGAGGAGCTGCCGAACGTGCTCCGGGTGGTGCTCGGCGAGCCGGCCGTGCCCGAGGACGAACCGGGCGGGACCGATGTCCTGCTGGCGACCAACGTGGATGACCTCGATCCGCGCCTGTGGCCGCCCGTGTTGGCCCGGCTGCTCTCAGCCGGCGCCGCCGACGCGTGGCTGACGCCCGTACTGATGAAGAAGGGCCGCCCCGCGCACACCCTGTCGGTGCTGACGCCCGCGGCGGCGCTGCCGGCCGTCCGCCGGATCGTGTTCACCGAGACCTCGGCGATCGGCGTCCGGGAGCACCCCGTCACGAAGCAGGCGCTGGACCGGGACATCCGCAGCGTGACCGTCGACGGCTGCCCCGTACGGGTGAAGCTCGCCCGCCTCGACGGGAAGATCGTGAATCTGCAGCCGGAGTACGACGACGTGGCGGCCGCGGCCGCCGTGCTGCGGCGGCCGGCGAAAGCGGTCCTCGCCGCCGCCCTCGCCGCTGCCGCTCAGGCGGGCTGGACATGAGCGCCCGGTGAACCTGCTCGTCACCGCCACCGCGTTCGCGGTGATCTTCCCGGCCGAGCTGCCCGACAAGACCTTCCTCGCCTCGCTCGTGCTCTCCACGCGCTACTCGCCGCTGCCGGTGTGGCTGGGACTCTCCGCCGCGTTCGTCGTGCAGTGCCTGATCGCGGTCACCGCGGGCGGGCTGCTCGCCCTGCTGCCCCGTACGCCGGTGCTCCTCGGGGCGGCGGTGCTGTTCGCCGTCGGGTCGGTCGAGCTGCTGCGCAGCACCAGCGCGGCCGAGGAGGACGAGGCTGAGGAGGAGGCCGCGGTCACGGCCCGGGCTGGCCCCACCACCGGGCCGTCGTGGTGGGCAAGGCACTGCTGCGGCGGATCAGCTCCGCGACCCTGCGCCGCACCGGCGCGGCGGTCTGCGCGGTGCTCGCCGTCCTGACCCTGGTCGAGGCCCTGGGCTGATCGAAGCCTGGCTGCGCCACCACTTCGCTGGCCGCAGCCATGCCCCGCTGGCCTTCTGCAGCCTCCGGAGGGCAGCTCCAGCCAGCGGAGCGGGGCCACGGCCAGCGCGGGTGCCCTCGACCGGCAGGTGCCGTAGCGGGCGCACTTGCTCAGCCGGGCCGGCGACGGATGCGGACGGGGCCGCGCGCGCTGGCGACGTCGACGATCTCGCCTGCCTGCAGCACGTCGACCTCGCCGGCGTCGACGAGGCGACCAGCCGCTGCCCGGGCGGGCGGCATGAGATCCCGCCACTCCTGCCCGCCGACGGCCCGAGCGGCTTCGGAAGGGCAGATCGTCGCCTCCGGGGCGCGGCGGGCGAGCAGCGTCCGGATGGCGTCCTCCAGCCGGTCGCCCTCGTCCATCGAGCCTCCTCGCGTCGGCGCCGCGGACGCTACTGGCCCGCCGCTACCCTCCGAGCATGGACGGCCCACGCGGATCCGACAGCGAGGTCGGGCGCCTCCGTAGGGTGCTGCTGCACCGCCCCGGGCCCGAGCTCAAGCGGCTCACCCCCCGCAACAGCGACAAGCTGCTCTTCGACGGCATCCCCTGGGTCGACCGAGCCCAGGACGAGCACGACGCCTTCGCCGCCGCGCTGCGCGAGCGCGGGGTCGAGGTGCTCTACCTCGCCGAGCTGCTCGCCGAGACCCTGCACGCGCCACAAGCGCGGGCCGCCGTGATCCCCGCGGTGCTCGGCGACCCTCGCCTGGGCGAGTCGCTGCGTGGGCAGGTGGCCGCCCATCTCGAGGGACTGCATCCCGACGACCTCGCCCAGGTGCTGATCGGCGGCCTGGCCCACGAAGAGCTCAAGACGGGCCGCGGACTCGTCTACGACCTGATGGACCGCCACGACTTCGTCATCGACCCGTTGCCGAACCTGCTGTTCACCCGGGACTCCAGCGTGTGGGTGCGCGACCGGGTCGCGGTCACCAGCCTGGCCATGCCCGCCCGGCTGCGCGAGACCACCCTGACGGCCACCATCTACCGCCACCACCCCCGCTTCGCGGCCACCGAGCACGTGTACGACCCGCACCTCGAGCCGCTCGAGGGCGGCGACGTGCTCCTGCTCGCCCCCGGCGTCCTGGCCGTCGGCACCGGTGAACGCACCACCCCTGCCGGCGTGGAGCGGCTGGCCCGCAACGTGCTCGGCCGGGAGCTGGCCCACACCGTCCTCGCGGTGCCCATCGCGCAGCAGCGGGCCACCATGCACCTCGACACCGTCTGCACCATGGTCGATGTCGACGCCGTGGTGATGTATCCCAACGTGGCCGACGCGCTCACCGCCACCGCGATCACCCGCAAGGGCGAGGAGCTGCGGGTCGAGGCGCCCGAGCCGTTCCTCGTCGCCGCGGCCAAGGCGATGCGCATCGACACCCTGCGGGTCATCGACACCGGCCTCGACCCGGTGACCGCGGAGCGGGAGCAGTGGGACGACGGCAACAACACCCTCGCGATCAGCCCCCGGCTGTGCGTGGCGTACGAGCGCAACACCGAGACCAACGCCCGGCTCGAGGAGGCGGGCATCGAGGTGCTCGCCATCGCCGGCAGCGAGCTGGGCAGCGGGCGTGGCGGCCCGCGCTGCATGTCCTGCCCCATCGAGCGCGACCCGCTGCCGGCCTGACCGGCCACATTCCCTGGGCGGGAACCGTCAGCGCAGGGTCAGCTGGCGGCTGAGCAGACCTGCGCGCGCATCGCGCTCGGCCCCGGTGAGCGGCTCGGTGGCGGCCATCGCGTCGGCCAGTCGGGCGGCGTACGCAGCCGCGGGCTCCTCGAGCTCCTGCGCCCCGAGGTCGGGGCGGACGTCCCACACCGGCACGACCAGGCCGGCCGCACGGTACGAGCCGAGGAAGCGGGTGCCCTCGCCGAGCCGGGCTCCCCCGGCGACGTGCGCCCGCGCCATCGCGTCGAGCGCGGGCTCCTCGTCGTAGGGCAGCACCCACCGCAGCGAACTGCGCTCGCCCATCCGCGACCAGTACGCGCTCTCGACGCCCTGCAGGCGCTGCGTCGGCACGACGGCCGCGTTGGCCCGCTCGAGCGAGGCGCTCACCTCGGGCTCGGACACCTCGACACCGGAGATCCAGAAGTCGAAGCCTTCGTGCACGACGACCTCGAGGCCGGCGCCGGGGTCCACCAGATCCTGCAGGCGCGGGGCTTCGGGTTCCGCCGGCTTCAGCGTCGGCACCGGGGTGCCGGGAGCCGCCTCGAGCGCGAGCAGCAGAGCCGCGGCGAGGTCGCGGCTGAGGTCACCCGCGGCGGTCCCGGCCTGCACGCTCACGAAGACCTGCCCGTCGCTCCTGCTCATCGCCGCCCACGACATCGGGAGGACGGTCGCGAGGGTCACCGCACGCTCGTCGTACGGCGGCCGCAGGGGCACGGCGGCGGTGCCGGCGGGCACCAGCTCGCGCAGGGCGACCCAGTCGGCCTCACCGGGCAGGCCGGCGAACGGCCGGAGCACCCGCGGGGGGGTGGCGCGGGCGGCGGCACGCCCGTGGCAGGCCTTGTAGCGGCGGCCCGATCCGCAGGGGCACGGCTCCCGCAGGCCGACGGCCGGCACCTCGGCTATCCCGCCGTCCGTCGACGGGCGAGCGGGAGCGGCGGCGCGGCGCGACATGGCAGCTCCCTGGGGGGTGGGATGGCGACCGGCGAAGCCTAGTTGTCGGGGCAGGTGCGCGCGGGGAACCGTCCACCGACCGGGCGGGCCAGCCGGGCCCACACGGTGGTCGTGGCGTCCTGCTCGGCCACCCCCCACTCGCTGGTGAGCGCGGCCACGATGCCGAGCCCGCGCCCGTTCGTGTTCGTGCGGCCGTGCACGAGGATCCTCGGCCGGGTCGAGGCGCCCCCGTCGGTCACCTCGATGTCGACGCCGTCCCCGTCGACGTGCCAGCGCAGCCGCAGGCGGTTCGACTCCGGCAGCGGGCGGGCGTGCCGCACGGCGTTGCTGAGGATCTCCGAGAGGACGAGCACGGCGTCCTCCACCAGCGTCGGCGGCAGCCCGCGGCGGCGCAGGTCAGCTGCGAGCTCCCCCCGGGCACGGGCCGCGCTCAGCGCGCCGTGCTGCACGAGCAGGGTCTCCGAGGGAGCAATCTGCGAGGTACTCAGCACGAGGACCGTCCTTTGGTCGTCCTTGTCGTGCAGCATTTCCTCACTGCATGTGACTGAAACTCCGCTCTCTGCTACTGCGGAGCGCAAGTCGGGCGCGATCCTGCTCGCGACGGGCGACCTGCGACGGCAGCGCCGGGGCGAGCAGCTGACGGCTCACCTCGGCCGGGCGATTGGTGATGATCGCGTCGACGCCCAGGTCGGCGCACAGCACGACGTCCTCGGGGCGGTCCACCGTCCAGACGTGCACCTGCCCGCCACGGCGCTGGACGACGTCGACGTATGCCGGCTGCGCACGCACCAGCTGGATGCTCGGGCCCGCGATGGTGACCCCCGGCGGCAGCCAGCCGGCACGCAGCCGGGCGGGCAGCCGGTCGAGGAGCAGCACGGTGGACACCTCGGGTGCGAGGCCGCGCATGCGGCGCAGGGCCAGCGAGGAGAAGCTCATGACCCGCGCGGGCGGCACTTCGCCCCCCACCCGGCTCGTCCAGCCGAAGCGGGCGAGCAGCTCCACGACGCGGTGCTCCACCAGGCCGCCGTAGCGCGTCGGATGCTTCGTCTCGATGGCCAGCTCGACCCGGCGGCCCGCGCTGGCGACGACCTCGCACAGCCGCTCGAGTGTGAGGATGCCGCACCGGTCGAGGTCGGGTTGGACCGCGTGCAGCAGGTCGGGGGCGAGCGCGGCGTGCCGCTCCGGATGCGGCGTGGGATGCAGGTCGCTGCGCCAGCAGCCCCAGTCGAGCTCGGCGAGCTCGGCGAGCTCGAACGCGGAGACCGTGCCACGCCCGCTCGACGTCCGGTCCACGCGGCGGTCGTGCACGCACACCAGGTGGCCGTCGCGGGTCAGCCGGACATCACACTCGAGGGCGTCGGCGCCGTCCTCGATGGCCCGGACGTAGGCGGCGAGCGTGTGCTCGGGGGCGTCCTCGGAGGCGCCGCGGTGGGCGACGACCGCGGGGGTCGTACGGACGCTCCCTGGCTGCTGGAGCTGGGCAGTCACGCTTCCCCATCGTCAGCAGGGAAGGTGACCTTCAGCCGAACGCCAGGCTGGAATCGGGTGTTTTCTGCCCTTCCTCTCGGCCTCGCTAGGTGCTTCTAGCGCCGGCGCTAGAAGCGGGTAGAGACGGCTAGGAGGGCTGCGCGCGGAGGAACCGGCCGAAGTGCGGCACGGTGAAGGCGATCAGCCCGCGCTCGGCGGAGTAGACCAGGCCCTTCTTGATCAGGCTGTCGCGGGCCGGGGAGAGGCTCGAGGGCTTGCGAGCCAGCGCGGTGGCGACGTCGGCGGTCGGCACCGGCCCGTCGTCGCGGGCCGCTCCCAGGTCGGCGATCGCGCGCAGATACTCCCGCTCGGCGGGCGTCGCGCGCTCGTAGCGGCTGCCGAAGAAGCCGACGGCCAGCTCGGCCTCGGCCTCGGGGACGGCCATCCGTACGTCGTCGCCAGACACCGGGCTGGCGGCGGCCAGGTCCCAGGCGACCTTGCCGTAGGCCTGGACGAAGTACGGGTAGCCCTCGGTGGCGGCGTAGAGAGCCGCCAGGGCGTCGGGGGTGAAGGTCACGCCCTCCTCGTCTGCGGGGGCGCTGAGCGCGCGGTCGGCCGCCGCCCGCTCCAGCCGGTCGATGCGCAGATAGCGGAACAGGCGCTCGGAGTAGCTCTTGCTGGCCGACAGCACGGCGGGCAGGTGCGGCAGGCCGGCGCCGACGACGATCAGCGGGGCGCCGAGCTGGGAGAGCTCGTGGCAGGCCGCGCACAGCGCGGACACGTCGGGCGGCGGCACGTCCTGCATCTCGTCGACGAACAGCGCGATGCCCGAGCCGACGTCGGTGGCGAGCGAGGCGGCGTCGACGAGCACCTCGACGAGGTCGATCTCGATGTCGCCGGAGTCGCCGCGACCCACGGCGGCGGGGACGTCGATGCCGGGCTGCCAGCGCTCGCGCAGCTTCCCGGTGCCGCCGGCGCCGTCGCGCAGCGCGAAGGCCTTGAGGACGCCCAGCACCGCGTCGACCCGCTCCGGGTCGCGGTGGCGGGGGGCGAGCTCGCGCACCGCCATGTGCAGGGCGGCCGCGGCCGGGCGGCGCAGCGACTGGTCAGGCCGGGCCTCGATCTTGCCGGTGCCCCACTGCCGGCGGATGGCCTGCGAGCGCAGCGCGTTCAGCAGCACGGTCTTGCCCACGCCCCGCAGGCCCGTGAGCACCAGGCTGCGCTCCGGGCGGCCCCGGGCGACCCGCTCGAGCACCACGTCGAAGGCCGCCAGCTCGCGGTCGCGCCCGGCCAGCTCGGGCGGGCGCTGCCCGGCGCCGGGGGCGTACGGATTGCGTACCGGGTCCACGTCGAGGAGCGTATCGGTCTTTCTAGCGAAGCTGGTAGACGGCGTTAGAGCCTGCTAGCCCGGACTCGATCCCCTCGCTCGGCCGGGGAGCGCCGCCGGGAATGCCAGGATGAGCGCCAGCGGCGGGAGGGGGACGTCACGTGGAGCCATCCGCGGAGCGGGGCGCAGCCACCGTCGCGGCACCTGTCGTCCCGGCAGCTGTCGTCCCGCCAGCCGTCGTTCCCGAGGCGACGCCCGCGCGGCCGGTGGCGGCCGCCGACGCGCTGTGGCTCGACCTGGCGGCGGCCGACAACCTGCCCATCATCACCGCGCTGTTCGAGCTCGAGCGGACGCCGAGCGTCGAGGCGCTGGCCCGCATCGCCGGCCAAGTCGCCGACCTGCCGCTGCTGCGCAGGCGAGCCGTGCGTACCGGGCGTCGCTGGCGCTGGCAGCCAGCCGTGCCCGACCTGGGCGCGCACGTGGAGGTGCGCCCGTGCGCCGACTGGCAGCAGGAGCTCGCCAGCATCCTCGCCACCGACCTCGACCTCGCGCGCCCCCTGTGGAAGCTCTACCTGCTGCAGGCGCCCGACAAGGTCGTCCTCGTCGTCCGCCTGCACCACGCCCTCGGCGACGGCAGCACGCTGGTCGCCGCGCTGCTCGACCTGGCCGGTGCCCGCGAGGCCGCGCTCCCCCGGCCCCGCAGCGGTCGGCTGCGCGCCCTGCTCGACGTGCCCGCCGCGGCCGCCCGCCTGCTGGCCCGGCACGCCGAGCCGCTGACCCTCAAGTCGCCGCTGTCAGGGGTCAAGCACGCGCGGATCTCCGCGCCGTTCCCCCTCGCCGAGCTCAAGGCCGCAGCCCACGCCCGGGATGTCACCCTCAACGACCTGCTCGCCGGCGCGCTCGGGTCCGCGCTCAGCGCCACGCTGCCGGGGCGGCCCAGCCTGACCGCCGCCGCACCGCTGAGCCTGCGCCGCCGCACCGTGGGCGGCAACCGCTTCGGCATCGTGCTGCTGGCCCTGCCGGCAGGTGACGTCGAGGCCAGCGTGCGCGCCGCCGCCTCCTACCTGCGCCGGCTCAAGCGCTCCGGGGAGGCGCTCGCGGTCAACCTCGCCTTCCGTGCCGCGGCGCTCGCCCCGCACGGGCTGGTGCGCCTGCTCTCTGCGGTCCTGGGGCGCCGGGCCAGCCTGGTCTTCAGCAACGTCGTCGGGCCGACCGCACCCGTACGCCTCGGCGGTGTCGGCGTCCGCGACCTGTCGTTCCTCGTGCCGCAGGTCTCCACCATCGGCCTTGGAGTCAGCGCGCTGTCGTACGCAGGCCAGGTGCAGGTTGGCTTCTCCGCCGACGCCGCCACGGTGCCCGATCTCGACGCCCTGGTCGCCGCGTTCACCGAGCGGGTGCGCCAGCTGCTCCAGCCGGTGCCGGCGGGAGCTCAGCGGGAGTAGTCGTCGGCGAGCCGCTCGATGTCGCACTCCTCGAAGTGGCCGAACGCCACCTCGAGGATGCGGGCGGCGGCGGGGCTCGGGTTGCTCGCCCGGTGCAGGGTGCCCCGCGGGATCCACACCTTCTCCCCGACCTGCGCCGACCAGGCGTCCTCGCCGATCTCGACGGTCAGCTCGGCGTCCAGGACGGTCCACAGCTCGTCACGCTGCTCGTGGCGCTGGAGGCTCAGCCGGTGGCCCGGCTCGAACCAGATGATCTTCACGGTGCAGGGCTCGTTGATGCACAGCTGCTCGAAACCGCCCCACGGCCGCTCGTCGACGAGGACGTCGACTCTCGGGTCGTGTCGCGGCAGTGACAGCACCCGCTCCGCGGAACGACTGATGGTGTGGCTCACAGAACTTCCCTCCCCCCGACCGGTCGCCCAGGCTAGCGGCGGCTCCCGCCGCGAGCGGCCGAAATGCCTCAGATGATCTCCGCCTGCCCGCCCGTCTCGCTCTGCAGGGGGCGGCCGGTGCCCGCCCACCCCTTCATGCCGCCCTCGAGGTTGACCGCGTCCACCCCGACCGAGCGCAGATAGGCGGTCGCGCGGGCCGACCGGCCTCCGGAGCGGCAGGTGACCACGACCTGCCGGTCACGGGGCAGCTGGTCGACGCGGGCCGGCACGTCGGCCAGCGGGACGTGCTGGGCCTGCGGCGCGTGCCCGGCCGCCCACTCGTCGGGTTCGCGGACGTCGAGCAGGTAGGCGTCCTCGTCGACCGCGTCGAGCTGCATTCCGGGTACGGCGGGCGGCTGCTGCGACATGGGGACCTCCTGGGGTGTAGACGGCGGAACAACATCGAAGCAGGCCACCGGCCGCTCCGGCGAGTGCCAACCCCCGGTCGGCGGTCACCGGTGGGGCCGGAGCTACTTGAGCAGGCGCGAGAGCCGGCGGTCGGCGAGGAGCTTGCCGTCGGTCTGGCAGGTGGGGCAGTACTGCAGCGACGAGTCGGCGAAGGACACCTCGCGCACGGTGTCACCGCAGACCGGGCAGGCCTCCCCCGTACGACCGTGCACCCGCAGGCCCAGCTTCTTCTCCGTCTTGAGGTTGCCCGCGGCCAATCCCCGCGAGCGCTCGACGGCGTCACGGAGCGTGCCGACGATCGCCGCGTACAGCCGCGTGACCTCCTCGGGGCTGAGGTTGCCCGCCGGCTTGAACGGCGACAGGCGCGCGACGTGCAGCACCTCGTCGGAGTACGCATTGCCGATGCCGGCGATCACGGCCTGGTCGCGCAGCAGGCCCTTCACCTGCTGGCGCGAGCCGGCGAGGAGCGCGGCCAGGGTGTCGGCGGTGAACGCCGGGTCGAGCGGGTCGATGCCCAGGCGGGCCACGCCGGGCACGTCGCGGGGATCGCGTACGAGGTAGACCGCGAGCCGCTTCTGCGTCCCGGCTTCGGTCAGGTCGAAGCCCGAGCCGTCCTCGAGGTGCAGCCGCAACGCCAGCGGACCCTTGCCCGGTCGGGGCGAGGCCGCGGGCAGGGTCTCGCGCCACTGCAGCCAGCCGGCCCGCGCGAGGTGGATCACCAGGTGCAGGCCCGAGACGTCGAGGTCGAGGAACTTGCCGTGGCGGGTTGCGCCGGTCAGCTCCAGCCCCCCGAGCGCGGACAGCGGCGGGTCGTAGGTCTTGAGCACGTGCACCGACGCGACGTCGACCCGGGTCACCGCGTGCCCGCGGACGCGCCCGTCGAGGAACTCGGCGAGCGCCACGACCTCGGGCAGCTCCGGCATCTGATCATTCTGCGCCGGTCGGCAAGCTGCCGAGCCGGTCGACCCGGCGTTGCCGGCCCCGTACAGCTCTATCCGATCACCGGGGCGGCTGGCAGGATGCGCGGCATGGAGATGGTGGCCGCCCTGCCCCGGCACGGTCAAGTGTTCCTGGACCCCCGGGGAGCCGACCGGGTGCTGCGCGTCTCCTGCCATGCGGAGGCCGGGCTCGTCGTGCTCAGCCTGTGGCAGGCCGACAGCTGCACCGCCACCTTCCGCCTGCCGATGGCCGAGGTGCCCGATCTGGTGAGCGCCCTCGTGGGCGGGCTCGCCGCCGCCCTCCCCGTGGAGCTCGCCCGCCAGAACTGACCTGGCCCAGAGCCGGCTGCGGTCCATCGGCTCCCGCTGGTGGCCCCCTACGGGGGCCGTGCCGGACTGGAGCGGTGCAACCACGCGGAAGCGACGTATGCCGCGCGCGGGTGGCGGTGAGCGCGGTGTTCGCCGCCAACGGGTTCCTGTTCGCCTCCTGGGTCTCCCGCATCCCCGCCGTCAGCGACCGGCTGGCGGCCAGTCCGGCCGAGCTCGGCGCGGCGCTGCTGTTCGTAGCGGTCGGCAGCATCGTCACGATGCCTTCGTCGGGGGGCTGTGCAGCCGCTGGGGCAGCCGGCCGGTGACCTGGGCGGCCCTGCTGCTCACGTCCACTGCCCTCGTGCTGCTCCCGCTCGCCCCCACCCTGCCGGCCCTCGCCGTCACGCTCGCGCTGTTCGGCGCCAGCTTCGGAGCGATGGACGTCGCCATGAACGTGCAGGCCAACGGCGTTGTACGCCTTCTGCGCCGGCCGGTGATGCCGGCCTTCCATGGGCTTTCAGCGTGGGCCTGCTGACCGGTGCCGTCCTCGGTGGCGGGCTGGCGGGCCTCGGCCTGCCGGTGGTCGAGCACCTGGTCGCGGCCGCCCTGCTCGGTGCCGGAGTCGGACTCGCGGCCCGGCCAGCCCTGCTCCCCCCAGCCGCCGACGCGGGCGATCGGCGGACTCGGGCGACCGCGAGGGCGCGCGGCGCTCCCCGAGGCCCTGGGCCGTGCTGCTGGCCGGCGCCCTGCCCGTCGGGGTGCTCGCGCTCGCAACTGCCCTTGCTCAGGGCGCGATGGCCGACTGGGGTGCCCTCTTCCTCCGCGACGTACGCGGGACGAGCGAGGCGGTCGCGTCACTCGGCTACGCCGCCTTCGCTGTGCTCATGGCAGCGGGTCGGCTCGGGGGCGAGCGCCTGATCACCCGCCTTGGGCCGGTGGCCGTGCTCCGGCGCGGCGGGCTACTCGCGATCGCGGGGGTCCTTCTCGCCGTGCTCGTGCCCAGCTGGGTCGCCGGCGTGGCCGGATTCGCGCTCGTCGGGGCGGGGCGTCGCCTGCGCGTTCCCGCTTGCCATGAGCAGCGCGGGTGAGCGGGGTGGGCCGGAGAGCCACTCCGCTGTCGCATTGGTGGCCACGGTCGGCTACACGGGGTTCCTGCTCGGTCCGCCCATGGTCGGCTTCCTCGCCGAGGCCGTCGGCCTGCGCCTTGCCCTGCTGGCCATTGCCGCCGTCCTCGTCGTCGTGCCGCTGACCGCCCGGGCGGTCACCGGTCCTCGGGCCGCGCCTAGGCCTTGTCCTGCCGATCACTTGAGCGAGATCAGGATGCTGGCGAGCACGACCAGGCCGCGGTAGAGCTCGGCTCGTTTGGCGTAGCGGGTGGCCAGCGCCCGGTACTGCTTGAGCCGGTTGACGCAGCGCTCGATGAGGTTGCGCTGCCGGTA
>JALYMT010000348.1 GCA_030773555.1 Actinomycetota bacterium
GCGCGGGCAGGGTCGGATGTCCCGCTGCCCGCGCCGCCTGCTCGTCGTAGTAGACGAGGTCGTCATAACCCACGCCCCGGGCGAACGCCCGGATACCCGTGGTGGTCACCTCGTAGGTCCACGGCTCGGTGTCGACCCCGATCGTGGCCCGCATCTCGTCGGTCAGCTCGAACTGCTCCGCCACGCCGGCCTCAGCTCTCCCGCACGTAGCGACCCGGGGCGGGGTCCAGTGGCAGGTACTCGGCGTTGCCGAGCGACGACGGGGCGGGCCGCTCGTCGCCGGAGCGCTCCTGCAGCCACTGGGCGAAGCGCGGCCACCACGAGTCGCTGTGCTCGGTGGCCTGCGTCGCCAGCCACTCCTCCGGGGACGCGGCGGTCGCCGGGCCGTGCCAGTAGCGCGCCCGCGCCTTGCCGGGCGGGTTCACGACCGTCTGGATGTGCCCGGTCGAGGTGATGATTGCCTCGCTCGCGCCGCTCAGCAGCTGCGTGGTCATGTAGCAGGGCTGCCAGGGGGTGATGTGGTCGGTCATGCCGGCGATCACCATCGTGTCGCAGTCGACCTTGCTCAGGTCGATGTGCGTGCCCAGCACCTGCAGGGCCCCCGGCGTGGCAGCGGCGTTGCGCCCGTACAGCTTGAGCATCTCGGCGTCGAAGCGGGCGGAGAGGTTGTTGCTGTCGTTGTTCCACGCGAGGACGTCGAAGGCGGGCGGGTCCTCACCCAGCAGCCAGTTGTTGACCACGTAGTTGAAGATGAGGTCGTCGGGGCGCATCCAGGCGAAGTTGTGCTTGACCGAGTCCGCGTCGTAGACCTTGCCCTGCTCGGCGTCGCGCTCGAGCTGCGCCAGGCGCCGGGGAGTTGCCAGCAGCTTGAGCGCGCTCGTGTGAGTGGTGTCGATCATGCTGATGGCGAAGCTGGCGGCGTGCACCCGCCGGTCGCCGAGCGCGGCCAGGTGGGCCAGCATCAGGGCGGTGGTGAGTCCGCCGGCGCAGGCGCCGAAGATGTTGACGTCGTCGCTGCCACTGATCGCCCGCACGACGTCGATCGCGCGCAGCTGGGCGGCGACGTAGTCGTCGATGCCCCAGCGGCCGTGTCCGGCGGCGCGCTCCCTGCTCGGGTTGCGCCACACCACGGTGAAGAAGTTCAGGCCCTGACCGACGAGGAACTCCGTCAGGCTGCGGCCGGGGGCCAGGTCGAGGAAGTAGTACTTGTTGACCTGCGGCGGGATGAGCAGCAGGGGGCGGGCCCGCACCGTGGGCGTCGGGGTGTACTGCAGGACCTCGAACATCTCGTCGCGGTACACGACCGCGCCGGGTGTGGCGGCGAGGTTCTCTCCCAGGGTGTAGGGGCTGCTGTCGACCTGCGAGGGCAGCCCGTTGTTGCTGATCACGTCCTGCACGAGGTTGCGGGCGCCCTTGACGAGGCTGGAGCCCCCGGTGTCGATGGCCCGCTTGACCGCGGCCGGGTTGCCGAGCAGGAAGTTCGTCGGCGCCAGCGTGCTGGTCAGCAGCCGCGCGACGGAGCGGGCCCGGAAGCGGCGGTAGTCGTCACGCTGGCCCTCGGCCAGGCGGTCGAGCGAGCGGGACCACAGCAGGTACGACTGCTCCACCCGCTTGTAGAACGGATTGCTCTGCCAGGTGGGGTCGCTGAAGCGCTTGTCGCGGGCGTCGGGCGCGACGTCGGAGGACCCCAGCAGCACCTTGCCGAGTTCGAGGGTGTTGGTCACGCTCTCGCGCAACAGCGGAGCGGGCGCGAGCAGATCGAAGGCAGCGGCCGTCACCTCCTGGGCGTCCAGGCTGGCCACGGGGTCGCCGGCGCTCACGGCCGCCGCCGCCCGGTTGGCCGTCTCCGTCTTGTCGGTCGTCATGCCCACGTCTCCTCGTGCAGTGCCAACGAAATTCCGGACGCGCTGGGCCCGGTCTTTGTCGAGCCGTCCTTACCCCCGGACCTCCGGGGTGCATCCTGCCCCAACTTCCCCCGTCCGGCGCTGCCTCGGCTCCGAAACTGAACCGTCGCGTCCTGGGAGGGGGGGATAGCGACCGGGAGGCGGCGCCCCATCGGGACGCCGCCTCCTCGCGGCTGCTGCCGCGGATTGCGCTCGTGCTCGTCGCGTCAGCTGGCGACGACGTTGCGGCCGCTGCGCCCGGTGGCACCCGACCCGCTCTGGGCGCCCTGCTGCGCCTGCTGACCCGCCTGCTGCCCCTGCTGACCCGCCTGCTGGACCTGCTGGGTGGCCTGCTGCGCGACCTTCTCCTGGATCGGCTGGTCGTCGCTGGACGCGAGGGTGCCGAACCGGTCGAGGATGGTGTGCGTGAGCTGACGCTGGAAGCCCAGGATCTGCTCGGCGATGTCGTACGACGCGTCCACCAGCTCCTTGGGGCTGGGCACGGCGACGGCCTCCGGCCGGATGCTCGGCACGAACTGCTGCGTCGACTGCTGCAGGGCGTTGACCCAGCGCTCCGTCGCGTCGGTCCACACGTCGGTCACGCGGTTGACGTAGTCGCGACTCTCCTCGGCGAAACCGACGGTTGCCTCACGCACCGCGTCACGGTTCTCAGCCATGCGAAATCTCCTCTGCGTTGGTCCCGAGTTGGTGACGCTGCTAACTATACCAAGCAGAGCAGGGTTGACACCAAGCAGGTCCGGTGGGGCTCGTGACCCTGGTCACATGTAAAGGCCGCCGTTGACGGCGTAGATCTGCCCGGTGATGTAGCCCGACTCGGGATGGACGAGGAACTCGACGACGCGGGCAACCTCACCGGGCTCCCCCAGCCGACGCATGGGAATGCGCTCGACGACCTTGTCCAGCGCCTCCTTGGGCACGGCCTGGACCATCTCCGTGCTGATGTAGCCCGGAGTCACGGAGTTCACCGTGATGCCCTTGCGCGCGGTCTCCAGGGCGAGGCTCTGGGTGAGGCCGAACATGCCCGACTTCGCCGCCGCGTAGTTGGCCTGCCCAACGTTGCCCGCGGAGCCGATCACCGAGCTGATGTTGACGATCCGGCCGTAGCTGCGCTCGAGCATCCCGTTGAGGACAGCCCGGCTGCAGTAGAAGGCGCCGGACAGGTTCACCTGCACGACGCGGTCCCAGTCGTCGGCAGTCATCTTGCGCACGGTCTTGTCGATCGTGATGCCGGCGTTGTTGACCAGGATGTCGAGCTTGCCGTGCTGCGCGACGACCTCCTCGACCACCCGCTCGCAGTCGGCGTTGGAGCCGATGTTGCCCTGGTGGATGGTGGCGCCCGTGTCGCCGTAGCTGTCGAGGAAGCGCTTGGCTGCCTCGGCGTTGCCGGAGTAGCCGGCAGCCACCCGCACGCCCCGCTGTACCAGCCGGTCGCAGATCGCCAGCCCGATGCCTCGGGTACCGCCGGTCACCAGGGCCACCTGGTCGGTCATGTCCACCATGAAATACCTCCGTACGGGCTGCGTGTGGGGGGCAAGCCTGGTGCGGTGACCGGCCGAAAACAAGGCCGGAAGCCGCAGAAGCTCGGAAAAGACGCCCGACCCCCCGAAACCCGGCCCGCGGGGTGCGGCCGCTCAGCGCAGGCGCACCCCGAGCAGCCCGTCGGCGACGCGGGCGACGAGCTCGGGGCCGCCCGCCTCGTCGCCTTCCCCGGACGCGGCCCGCGCCGTCCACTCGTCGAGGG
>JALYMT010000349.1 GCA_030773555.1 Actinomycetota bacterium
AACGAGGTGCAGCCCCACCGCGCCCGGCTGGTCGCGGCGGCGGTCGGCGACGCGGCCGAGGTGGTGGTGGGCGACGGCACCCGCCCGCCGTGGCCCCCCGGCGGTTTCGACCGGGTCATGGTCGACGCCCCGTGCACCGGCCTCGGCGCCCTGCGCCGGCGACCGGAGTCCCGCTGGCGCCGCTCCCCGGCCGACGTCGACCGGCTCGGCCCGCTGCAGCGGGCGCTGCTGGGCGCCGCCCTGGACTCCGCGCGCCCTGGCGGGCTGGTCGCCTACGTCACCTGTTCCCCGCACCTGGCCGAGACCCGTACGGTCGTCGCCGACGTGCTGCGCGAGCGCCCCGGCGTGACCCAGCTCGACGCCCGGCCGGCGCTGCCCGAGATGCCGGGGCTGGGCGAAGGTCCCGACGTGCAGCTGTGGCCACACCGGCACGGCACCGACGCGATGTACCTCGCCCTGCTGCGCCCCTGACGCCCCTCCCGGCCTGCTGCGCCCACCCCTTCCCGTCAAGATCGCTGGTTTGGGTGGGAATGTGCAGTGGACTGCGCTTTGCCACCCAAATCAGCGATCTTGGAGCTACGAGACGCTGACGCGGGGCGGCCGAGCACGAGTTAGCCTTCGGCGCGTGGGCGTGCGCATCTTGCCGAGCATCCTGAGCGCCGACTTCGCCGCCCTGGGCGCCGAGCTCGCGCGGGTCGAGCGCACCGCTGACGAGGTGCACGTCGACGTGATGGACAACCGCTTCGTGCCCAACCTGACCCTCGGGCTGCCCGTCGTCGAGCGGCTCGCGGCCGTCAGCGCCCTGCCGCTCGACTGCCACCTGATGATCGAGGACCCCGACCGGCACGCGCCCGCGTACGCCGAGTCCGGCGCTGGCAGCGTGACGATCCACGCCGAGGCGGCGCGGTCGCCGGTGCGCACCCTCCGCGCCCTGCGCGCGGCCGGCGCCCGCGCCGGGCTGGCGCTTAACCCGGCCACGCCGGTGGACGGCTACGCGGACCTGCTGCCCGAGGTCGACCTGCTGCTCGTCATGACAGTCGAGCCGGGCTTCGGGGGGCAGCGGTTCCTCGACGTCGTGCTGCCCAAGGTGCGCCGCGCCCGCGAGCTGATCAAGGGGCGTGGCGTCGACGTCCGGCTGCAGGTCGACGGCGGGGTCTCGCCGGCGACCATCGAGCGCTGCGCGGAGGCGGGCGCGGACGTCTTCGTCGCCGGGTCGGCGGTGTACGGCGTGGCGGACGCCGCGGCCGCCGTACGGGAGCTGCGGGCCCGCGCCGAGCAGGCGAGCGCGACCTCCTGGTGGCGGGCCTGAGCCTGGCAGGGACGAGCGGGCAGCGGCCCGGGGGAACGCCTGTGGCAGACTGACCGCCGCAACGAAGCGTGCTCCGGGGTCGGTGAAAGTCCGAACCGGCGGTGACAGTCCGCGACCCGGCCGAAGCCATCGGCCGGTTGACCTGGTGAAATTCCGGGACCGACGGTGAGAGTCCGGATGGGAGGAAGCACGCGGTGGAGCGCTGGCGACGCAGCCGCCGTCCGAGACGGCGGGCTGCGTGCAGCGGCGCGATCCGTCGATGCGCCCCGGGGTCCCGTAGGGACGGACGAGAGGGGCGCAGGACGTGGCCAGCGAGGCGGAGCGGGGAGCGATGCGCCGCGCCCTCGAGCTCGCCGCGCGCGGGGCCGCCACCGTCAGGCCCAACCCGGTCGTCGGCGCCGTCGTCCTCGACGGGGACGGGCGGGTCGTGGGGGAGGGCTGGCACGAGCGCGCGGGGCAGCCGCACGCCGAGGTGCACGCCCTGCGAGCGGCCGGCGAGCGAGCCCGCGGCGCCACTGTCGTCGTCACCCTCGAACCCTGCGACACCACCGGTCGTACGGGGCCGTGCACGACCGCGCTGCTGCAGGCCGGCGTGCGCCGCGTCGTCTACGCCGTGGACGACCCGACCTCGGCCGGTGGCGGGGCCGCACGGCTACGCGCCGCCGGCGTCCAGGTCGAGGGCCGGGTCCTCACGGCCGAGGCCGAGCGGGTCGCCGAGCGCTGGCTGACCGTGGTCCGCGCCGGCCGCCCGCACGTCACCTGGAAGTACGCCGCGACCCTCGACGGGCGCGTCGCCGCCGCCGACGGATCGAGCCGCTGGATCACCGGGCAGCAGGCCCGCGCCGACGTGCACGAGCTCCGCGCGGGCGTGGACGCAATCCTCGTCGGCGTCGGCACCGTGCTCGTCGACGACCCGCACCTGACCGCGCGCAGCCCCGACGGGGCGCTGCTCCCGTTGCAGCCGCTGCGGGTCGTGGCCGACACGCAGGGGCGTACGCCGGCGACGGCGCGGGTCCGCGACGGCGCCGCGCCCACGTGGGTCGCGACGGCGGCCGAGCTCGGCCGGGGCCTCGACGGCCGGCTCGACCTCGAGGCCCTGCTCAAGGAGCTGCTCGCCCGCGATGTCCGGTCGGTGCTGGTCGAGGGCGGGCCGACCCTGGCCGCGAGCCTGCTGCGCGCCGGCCTCGTCGACCGGGTCGTCGCGTACGTCGCGCCGGCCCTGCTCGGCGCCGGACCCGCAGCCCTCGGCGACGTCGGCATCGGCACGATCGCGGCCGCGCTGCGGCTCGACCTCGACGACGTCACCCCTATTGGCGCCGACCTGCGCCTGTCCGCTCGCGTGACCAGAGCAAGGAGCTGACCCATGTTCACCGGCATCGTCGAGGAGCTCGGCGAGGTGACCGCGCTGGAGCACTCGGGCGACAGCGCCCGCCTCACCGTCGCCGGCCGGCTCGTGCCGGCGGACGCGCGCGACGGCGACTCCATCGCGGTCAACGGCGTCTGCCTGACCGTCGCCGCCACCACCGGCGGCGCCTTCACCGCCGACGTGATGCAGGTGACCCTCGACCGGTCCAGCCTCGGCGCGCTGCGCGTCGGCGACCGGGTCAACCTGGAGCGCCCGGTGACCCTGGCCGCCCGACTCGGCGGGCACCTCGTGCAGGGCCACGTCGACGCCACCGCCTCCGTGCTGGCCCGGACCCCGGGGAAGCGCTGGGAGCTCGTCCGGATCGCCTTGCCACCGGCGCTACGCCGCTACGTCGTGGAGAAGGGCTCCATCGGCGTCGACGGCGTCTCGCTGACCGTCGCCGCCGTCGACGGCGACTCCTTCACGGTGAGCCTGATCCCGACCACCCTCGAGCGCACCACGCTGGGCCACAGGGCGCCCGGCGACCCGGTCAACCTTGAGGTCGACATCGTCGCGAAGTACGTCGAGCGCCTCCTGGAGGGAGCGTCATGAGCGGGCTGCTGCAGTGGCTGTTCAGCGCGAAGCTGGAGATTCTCGGGTCGGAGATCCTCTGGCGCGAGATCGTCGGCAACGTCTTCGGCCTGGCCGGCGCCGTCCTCGGCATGCGCCGCAACGTGTGGACCTGGCCGGTCGGCATTCTGGGCAACCTGCTGCTGTTCACCGTCTTCCTCGGCGCCGTCTTCGACACCCCCCAGAACAAGAACCTGTACGGCCAGGCCGGCCGGCAGGTCTTCTTCTTCGCGGCCAGCCTCTACGGCTGGTGGCGGTGGTCGCAGGCGCGCCAGCGCCACGAGGCCGTCGACGGCGGCGCGATCGTCCCGCGGTGGGCAACGTGGGGCGAGCGCGCGCAGCTGCTCGCCCTCGCCGTCGGCGGGGTCGCGGTCGGCCACTTCGTGCTACGCGCGCTGGGCTCGTGGGGGCCGCTGCCCGACGCCTGGATCTTCGTCGGCAGTCTGCTCGCCACCTACGGCATGGCCCGCGGCTGGGTCGACTTCTGGCTGCTGTGGATCGGCGTCGACATCGTCGGCGTCCCGCTGCTGCTGCGCGCCGGCTTCTACCCCTCCGCGCTGCTGTACCTCGTCTACGGCGGCTTCTGCCTCTACGGGCTCTACGTCTGGCACCGCGCGCAGCGCGCGGCGGCCGTACGCACCTCCGCCCGCGAGGAGACGGCGGGGGTAGCTGCGTGAGCACTCCGCTGCCGCCCTTCGACCCGATCGCGCGGGCGGTCACCGACCTGGCCGCCGGCCGCCCGGTCGTCGTCGTCGACGACGCCGACCGCGAGGACGAGGCCGACCTGGTGCTGGCCGCCGCGCACGCCACGCCGGAGGCGCTGGCCTTCGTGGTCCGGCACACGACCGGCATCGTCTGCGTGCCCATGCCGGGCGCCGAGCTCGACCGCCTCGCGCTCCCGCCGATGACCGCGGTCAACGAGGACCCCAAGGGCACGGCGTACGCAGTCTCCGTCGACGCGCGCACCGGCGTCACCACGGGGGTCTCCGCGGCCGATCGGGCCCGCACGATCCGCCTGCTCGCCGACCCCGGCACCGCTCCCGCCGACCTCACCCGCCCCGGTCACGTCTTCCCGCTGCGCGCGGCCGAGGGCGGCGTGCTGACCCGGCGCGGGCACACCGAGGCCGCGGTCGACCTGGTGCGGCTCGCCGGGCTGCCGCCGGTCGGGGTCATCGCCGAGCTCGTCGACGACGACGGCTCGATGGCCCGCCTGCCGCGGGTGCGCGCCTTCGCCGCCGAACACGGGCTGGCCGTCGTCTCCATCGCCGACCTGGTCGTGCACCGGCGGCGTACGGAGCCCTCGGTCGTCCGCGCCGCCGAGACGCACCTGCCGACCCGGTACGGCGACTTCCGCGCGTACGGCTACCGCTCCGCGCGCGACGGCATCGAGCACCTCGCACTCGTGACCGGCGAGGTCGCCGACGGCGAGGACGTCCTCGTGCGGCTGCACTCGGAGTGCGTGACCGGCGACGTGCTCGGCTCGCTGCGCTGCGACTGCGGTGAGCAGCTCGATCTCGCCCTGCGCCGCGTCGCCGAGGAGGGCCGGGGGGTCGTGCTCTACCTGCGCGGCCACGAGGGACGCGGCATCGGCCTGGTCGACAAGCTGCGCGCCTATGCCGTGCAGGACACCGGCGTCGACACCGTCGACGCCAACCTGGCCCTGGGCCTGCCCGCCGACGCCCGCGACTACGCCGACGCCGCGCATCTGCTGCGCGACCTCGGCGTGCGCTCGGTGCGCCTGCTGACGAACAACCCCGCGAAGGTGGCCGGGCTGGAGGCGTACGGAGTCCGCGTCCTCGCGCGTACGCCCGCGCAGGTCGCGCCGGGGGTGGGGAACCTGCGCTATCTGCGCGCCAAGCGTGACCGGCTGGGTCATGAGCTGCCCGGCCTGCCCGACGCGCCGCTGCCCCCGAGGGGTGCAGCTGGCCGGAGGGGCGCGTGAGCGGCCGGGGCGCGCCCGCCCCCGTCGCGCGGGACGGAAGCGGCCTGCGCGTCGCCGTGGTGGCGGCGCAGTGGCACGACGAGGTCATGGGGGGTCTGCTCGCGGGCGCCCTCGAGGCGCTGACCGCTGCGGGCGTGACCTCTCCGGCGGTCGTGCGCGTGCCCGGGACCTTCGAGCTGTCGGTGGCCGCCCGGCGGGTCGCCGGTCTCGGCTACAACGCCGTGGTCTGCCTGGGCGTCGTGATCCGCGGGGGCACGCCGCACTTCGACTACGTCTGCTCGGCGGCGACGACCGGGCTGACCGCCGTCGCCGTCGACACCGGCGTCCCGGTGGGCTTCGGCGTGCTCACCTGCGACACCGAGGAGCAGGCCCGTGACCGCGCCGGCTTGCCCGGGTCGCGGGAGAGCAAGGGCGCCGAGGCGGCGGACGCCGCGGTGGCCACCGCGCTCACCCTGCGCGACCTGGAGAAGGCGTGAAGACCTTCGACGCGCTGTTCGCCGAGCTCAGCGAGAAGGCCCGCATCCGACCGGCGGGCTCGGGCACCGTCGCCGCTCTCGACGCAGGCGTGCACAGCATCGGCAAGAAGGTCCTGGAGGAGGCCGCCGAGGCGTGGATGGCCGCCGAGCACGAGACCCCGGAGCGCGCCGCGGAGGAGATCTCCCAGCTGCTCTACCACGCGCAGGTGCTGATGATCGCCCGCGGCCTCACCCTCGACGACGTCTACGCTCACCTGTGATGACGACCGCCACGACTTCCGAGGACCCGCGCCCGATGCTGCGCGTCGCCGTGCCCAACAAGGGCTCGCTCGCCGAGCCGGCCAGCGCGATGCTGCGCGAGGCGGGCTACTCGCAGCGCAGCGACGCCCGCGAGCTCGTCCTGCAGGATCCCGAGAACCGTACGGAGTTCTTCTTCCTCCGGCCCCGCGACATCGCCGTCTACGTGGGCTCGGGGCGCCTCGACATCGGCATCACCGGCCGCGACCTGCTCCTCGACTCCGGTGCCCCCGCCGAGGAGCTGCTGGAGCTCGGTTTCGCTCCCTCCACGTTCCGCTACGCGGCGCTGCCGGGCAGCGCCACCGCGGTCCGGGACTTAGAGGGTCTGCGGGTCGCGTCCGCGTATCCCGGTCTCGTGGGCAAGCACCTCGCCGACCTCGGCGTGAGCGCCGAGATCATCCGGCTCGACGGGGCGGTCGAGACCGCCGTACGCCTCGGCGTCGCCGACGTGATCGCCGACGTGGTGTCGACAGGAACGACGCTGCGCCAGGCCGGGCTCGAGCTCGTCGGGGAGCCGATCCTGCACTCCGAGGCGGTGCTGGTCCGCCGCATCGGGGCCCCGCCGTCAGCGAGCCTCGAGCAGCTGGTCCGGCGGCTCAAGGGTGTGATCATCGCCCGGCGCTACGTGATGCTCGACTACGACATCCGGGCCGAGCAGGTCGAGGCCGCCTCGCGCATCACCCCGGGCATCGAGTCGCCCACCGTGGCCCCCCTGCACGAGCCGGGTTGGGTGGCCGTCCGGGCCATGATCCTGCGCAGGGACCGGCACCGCGTCATGGACGAGCTCTGGGAGATGGGGGCCCGGGGCATCCTGGTCACCGACATCGCCGCCTGCCGGCTCTGAAGACGTCGGGCGCGGGTCACCATGGCGAGCGTGGCCGCCCCCCCGCCGCTGCCGACGACCTTCCGGCCGCTGTGGGCACGCCGGGTGATCTACCCGGTGGCCGCTGTCATCGTGGTCTGCCTGGCCGTCGTCGCGGTGGTGCTGCCGGCGAACTACAAGCTCCCCGACCGGGCCGCGATCATCGGGATGGGCTTGGGCATCGCCTGGTTCCTGCACCGGCTCGCGGCGGTGCGTGTCGAGGCCGACGAGAGCGGACTCACCGTCGTCAACCTGTTCCGTCGCCGCCGGCTCGCCTGGCCCGAGGTGGTGGCCGTACGGCTGCGCCGCGGTGACCCGTGGCTCACCTTCGACCTCACCGACGGCTACGAGCTGCCCGTGATGGGCGTCCAGGGCTCCGACGGCGAGTACGCCCGCCGCCAGACCCGCGAGCTGGCCACTCTCGTGGGCGCGCACAGCCGCACCCAGCGCAACGACTGATCTCGGCGGGGCGGTCACGATCGCGCCGCGAGGGGTTGCCTGCCTAAGCTCGCGCACCGTGGCTGGCAGGGCGATTCCCGACCCCGGCTTCGCGGGCGACACCGGGGCCGCCGATCCTGCGCTGGCCGCGGCGCTGCAGCAGTACGCGGCCGACCCGACCCTGGAAGCGCGGGTTGTCGCCGCGCTCGCTTCCGCGCGGGTGCTCGTACCCGTGGTCGCGGTCCTCGACGAGCAGGCCGAGGTCGCGCCGGGGGAGCTGCGCCGCGAGAAGTCCACCGACATGGCGCTCGCCACGCTCGTGGGCACCGACGGGCGGAGGGCGCTGCCGGTCTTCACCTCCCTGGCGACCCTGGCGCGGTGGGATCCGCAGGCCCGGCCGGTCCCCGTGCCGGCGCGCCGCGCCGCCGAGTCGGCCCTGCACGAGGGCACCGACGTGCTCGTGATCGACGTCGCCGGGCCGGTGCCGTACGTGCTTCCCGGCCCACTCGTGCGCGCGCTGGCCGTCGGGCGCGAGCTGATCCCCCTGTACGAGGACCCGCGGGTGCGCGCGACGGTGCGGGAGCTGCTGAGCCGGGAGCCCGCGGTGGCAGCCGCGCACCTGCTTCCCGCCGCCGGGGTGGACGCGCGGCTGGGCCTGGTGCTCGACGAGGACGCGCCGCCGGCCAGGGTGGCGGACGTGGCGACGAGGGTGGCTACCGGCCTGCGGGACGCGCCCGCGCTGCGCGCGGCGGTGCTGCGCGGTCTCGACGTCGCGCTGCTGCCGGCCGGCGCCCTCGACGGGGTCGAGGCCACGTACGTGCGCTCGGCAGTGGCCGGGACGGCCGGTCAGCCGTAGACGGGGCCGGTGAGCTTCTCGCCCGGACCCTGTCCCGGCGGGTCGGGTACGACGGAGGCCTCGCGGAAGGCCAGCTGGAGCGTCTTCAGGCCGTCGCGGAGCGGGGCGGCGTGCAGGCTGCCGAGCTCCGGTGCCGCAGCCGTCAGCAACCCGGCGAGTGCGGTGATGAGCTTGCGGGCCTCGTCGAGGTCCTGTTGGGCCACTGCGTCCTCGTCCGCGGCGAGCCCGAGCTTCACCGCCGCCGCGCTCATCAGGTGCACCGCTGCCGCGCTGATCACCTCGACGGCGGGGACCTCGGCGATGTCGCGGACCGCCTCGGCCGCTTCCGCAGGAGCCTCGGGCAGCGACGACGCCTGCTGACTTTGGAATGCCATCCTGTTACCCTTGCAGAGATCGACCCGCCCGGGTCGGCTCGAGTGATCCGGGCGCGCAAGTGGAGAGCTCTCCCACCCGCACCGACCGCACGCAGCACCGCGGTCGTCGGGTCCGGTCGGACGCTCGGCGTTCGCGTGGGTCAGTGGCACAACTCACGCCCGGATCGTGCTCTTGGCTTGGTGAGGCGGATGCGCATTCGCCTCGCGCGATCCGTGCACTACGCCAGCGCCTGAGGAGGCAGCATCAGCGTCGAACCCCGCATCAACGACCGGATCCGGGTTCCCGAGGTCCGGCTCGTCGGACCGAACGGTGAGCAGGTCGGGATCGTTGCCATCGGCGACGCCCTGCGCCTCGCGCAGGAGTCCGACCTCGATCTCGTCGAGGTGGCGGCGAACGCCCGCCCGCCGGTCTGCAAGCTCATGGACTACGGCAAGTTCAAGTACGAGTCCGCCTTGAAGGCGCGTGAGGCCCGCAAGAACCAGGCTCACACGATCATCAAGGAGATGAAGCTGCGGCCCAAGATCGACCCGCACGACTACGACACCAAGAAGGGTCACGTCGAGCGGTTCCTCAAGCAGGGCGACAAGGTGAAGATCACGATCATGTTCCGCGGCCGCGAGCAGTCGCGTCCCGAGCTGGGCTTCCGGCTGCTGCAGCGCCTCGCGCAGGACGTCACCGAGCTCGGCTTCGTCGAGGCCGCTCCCAAGCAGGACGGCCGCAATATGATCATGGTGCTCTCGCCGCACAAGCGCAAGGCGGAGGCGATGGCCGAGGCCAAGGCCGAGCGCGCCTCCCGTCAGCAGCCGCGGTTCGCCGACGACGACGCGGAGTCGGCGGAGTCCGTGCCCGCGCCGGTGGGGGCCTCCGCCTCGTCCTGACACCGGTTGCCGGCTCGCCGGCCACTTCCCTACGCATCGAGCAAGGAGACGACGGCGACATGCCGAAGATGAAGACGCACAGTGGCACCAAGAAGCGCTTCCGGGTCACCGGGGCAGGCCGGCTGATGCGCGAGCAGGCCAACCGGCGTCACCTGTTCGAGGGCAAGCCTTCGAAGCGAACCCGACGGCTGGCCCTCGACGTGGCGGTGTCCACCGCCGACGCCAAGGCGGTACGCCGCAAGCTCGGCATCTGAGACCACCACAGCCGACCGCACGACAGCCGACCGCACGACAGCCGACCCGCACGACAGCCGACCGGAGCGCTCCCGCTCCCGGGGGACCGAGAGGATCCTGAGCAAATGGCACGCGTGAAGTCCGCCCTCAACGCGCAGAAGAAGCGGCGCACGACCCTGGAGCGGGCGAGCGGCTACCGGGGACAGCGCTCCCGGCTCTACCGCAAGGCGAAGGAGCAGGTCACCCACTCGCTGGTCTACGCCTACCGCGACCGCAAGGACCGCAAGGGCGACTTCCGCCAGCTGTGGATCCAGCGCATCAACGCGGCCGCGCGGGCCAACGGCATGACCTACAACCGCTTCATCCAGGGACTCAAGGCCGCCGGCGTCGAGGTCGACCGGCGCATGCTCGCCGAGCTCGCGGTCAACGACGCGGCGGCCTTCACCACGCTGGTGCAGGTCGCCCGGGTCAACCTGCCTGCAGAGGTCAACGCACCGGCGGTCTCCGCGGCCTGACCGGCCACCCGTAGCCCGAGCGGCGGTGCCGAGGGCTGCCGGACATGACCACCGAGCTCACCTCCGTCCGCTCACCCCGGGTCGCGGCGGCCCGCCGGCTCGGCAAGCGGGCGTTCCGGGAGGCAGACGGTCGCTTCCTGGCCGAGGGCCCACAGGCCGTACGCGAGGCGCTCGCCGGGCACGTCGCCACGGGCGGCGTCGTCACCGAGGTGTTCGTGACCACGGCAGCCGCCCAGCGCCTCGCGGACCTGGTCCGAGACGCCGAGGGCGCCGACGTACCCGTGGTGCGGGTCAGCGGCGAGGTGATGTCGGGCATCGCGCAGACCGTCACCCCGCAGGGGATCGCCGCGATCTGCGTGCTCCCCCGGGTCCGGCTGCCCGAGGTGCTGGCGGCGCGGCCCCGGCTCGTCGTCGTGCTGGCGGCGGTGCGCGACCCCGGCAACGCCGGCACCGTGATCCGCACCGCGGACGCGGCCGGCGCCGACGCCGTGATCCTCACCGAGGGCAGCGTCGACGTCTACAACGGCAAGGCCGTGCGGGCGAGCGCCGGCAGCCTGTTCCACCTGCCCGTCGTCAGCGCCGCGTCGCCCGCGCAGCTACCCGACGCCCTGCACGCGGGCGGCTTGCGCATCCTCGCTGCCGACGCCGCGGGGGCCCACGACCTCGACGACCTGCTCGACGCCGGCGCGCTGAGCGGGCCGACGGCCTGGCTGTTCGGCAACGAGGCGTGGGGCCTGCCGCCCGAGGCACGCGCGCTCGCCGACGACGTCGTCCGGGTGCCGATCCGCGGCCGCGCCGAGAGCCTCAACCTGGCCACCGCCGCCGCGGTCTGCCTCTACGCCTCCGCCCGCGCTCACCGTCCCCGCCCCTCCCCGTGATCGTGTACTTCTCGCGCTGATCATGCACTTCTTGCGGGAATCGAGCCGGTGTCGGGCCCGGCTCTCCACCATTCGTGCGCCCGGTTCGACCGGTGCGCCTCAGGGGGCTTGCGGGGACCGTCCCTCGTCACCGCGCCGAAGATCGCTGTTTTGGGTGGCAGAACGTAGTGGACTGCACATCTGCACCCCAAACGGTGATCTTGCTGGCGGCCGGAGGGAGCGGTGCACGTACGGCTCACTAGACTCCGGGAGTCCGCCGCCGCCTGACGAGAGCGCCGCCCTGATGTCCGCACCCAACAAGTCCTACGATCCCGTCGAGGTGGCCCCGCTGCACGGCGACGAGGTCGAGCGGGTGCGCGACGAGGCCCTCACCGCGATCGCCCGAGCCGGCGACCTCGATGCGCTTCGCGACGTACGTCTCGCGCACCTCGGCGACCGTACGCCGCTGCGCCTCGCCCGCTCGGAGATCGGCGCGCTGCCTCCGGCCGCCCGCGCCGACGCCGGGCGCCGGGTGGGCGCCGCGCTCACCGCGGTGCAGCAGACCCTCGACGCC
>JALYMT010000350.1 GCA_030773555.1 Actinomycetota bacterium
GACGTAGGCGTCCAGGCCCTCGCGGTGCAGCACCTTGGGGATGTCGTAGATCGACGGCGCGTCGGGGCAGGAGATGACGCCCTCGGCGTCGACGTCGCACATCAGGCTGATCTTGCGCTTGAGCCCGTTGCCGATCTCCCGGTCAGAGCGGCAGACCACCGCGTCGGGCTGGATGCCGATGTTGCGCAGCGCGGCGACCGAGTGCTGCGTCGGCTTGGTCTTCAGCTCACCGGACGGCGCGATGTAGGGCACCAGCGAGATGTGCAGGAAGAAGCAGTTGTCCCGGCCGATCTCGTGGCGCACCTGGCGGGCGGCCTCGAGGAAGGGCAGCGACTCGATGTCGCCGACGGTGCCGCCGACCTCGGTGATGACGACGTCGACCCGCTCGGGACCCTCGGCCGCGGCCATGATCCGCGACTTGATCTCGTTGGTGATGTGCGGGATGACCTGCACGGTGTCGCCGAGGTACTCCCCCCGCCGCTCCTTGGCGATCACGGAGGAGTAGACCTGGCCGGTGGTGACGTTGGCCGAGCCGTGCAGGGCGGTGTCGAGGAACCGCTCGTAGTGACCCACGTCGAGGTCGGTCTCCGCGCCGTCGTCGGTGACGAACACCTCGCCGTGCTGGAACGGGTTCATCGTCCCGGGGTCGACGTTCAGGTACGGGTCGAGCTTCTGCATCGTCACCCGCAGCCCCCGGGCGCGCAGCAGCCGGCCGAGGCTGGAGGCGGTCAGGCCCTTGCCCAGGGAGGAGGCGACTCCCCCGGTGACGAACAGGTGCTTGGTCGGCGGCGCTGCAGCCAAGGCGGGCTCCCGTGGAGGTGGTGTGCGGCCGGGCCGCCACCTGGCGCTGCCCTGTCCACGGACCCTCAACCTATCAGCCGGCGCGCGCCACCCGCCGACTTGCGCCCGCTCCGGCGGTGCGGGTCTTCCGGGCCGGGGACCCGGCGGCCAGCAGCTCCTCCGCGTGCGCCCGCGCCGACTCCGAGTCGGCCCGCCCGGCGAGCATGCGGGCCAGCTCCCGCACCCGGCCCTCGTGGTCGAGGGCGAGCACGCCGCTGCGGGTGACCGAGCCGTCGTCGTCCTTGACCACGACGAGGTGGCGGTCGGCGAACGCGGCGACCTGGGGCAGGTGGGTGACGACGAGGACCTGGGCGGTGCGGGCGAGCCGCGCCAGTCGCCGCCCGATCTCCACGGCGGCCGAGCCGCCCACCCCGGCGTCGACCTCGTCGAAGACGAACGTGGGCACCGGGTCGGCGCCGGCGAAGACCACCTCGACCGCCAGCATCAGCCGCGACAGCTCGCCGCCGGAGACCCCCTTGGCGAGCGGCCGCGCGGGAGCGCCCGCATGCGATGCGAGCAGCAGCTCCACCTCGTCGACCCCGGCGGGCCCGTAGGCGAGCACCCGACCCTCGACGTCGAGGCCGCCCGCGTCGGCCACCTGGCGGACGGCGACGCTCACGCGGGCGTGGCGCATCGCGAGGTGCTCGAGCTCGGAGGTGACCGCGGTGCCGAAACGCGCCGCCGCCTCCTCCCGGGCACGGGACAGCGCGGCGGCCGCCCCGCCCAGCTGCTCCCGCAGCGAGCTGCGCTCGGCGTGCAGCCCCTCGATCCGCTCGTCGTCGCCCTCGAGCTTCACCAGCCGAGCGGCGGCCCGAGCCGACCAGGCGAGCACCTCGTCGACGGAGGCGCCGTACTTGCGGAGCAGCCCGGCCAGCGCCGAGCGGCGGTCCTGCACCGCGGCCAGGCGCAGCGGGTCGACGTCGACCCCGGCGGCGTAGGAGGCGAGCTCGCCGGCGACGTCGGCGAGCAGATAGGCCACCTCGGCCAGCCGATCGCCGAGGGCGCCGAGCTCCGCGTCGTGGTGGCGGACGGGGTCGAGCGCCCGCCGGGCCTGCGCCACCAGGCCGACCGTGTCGGGTGCGTTGGTGGAGTCGGGGTCGCCGAGGAGAAGCGCGTGGGCACTGCTCGCGGCGCCCCGCAGGGCGTCGGCGTGCGCCAGCCGGGACTCCTCCGCGGCGAGCTCGGTGTCCTCGCCCGGTTTCGGGTCGACCGCCTCGACCTCGGCCAGCCCGAAGCGCAGCAGGTCGGCCTCCTGGGCCCGCTCCCGCTGCCGCCGGAGGAGGTCGTCGCGCTCGCGCTCGACGGTCCGCAGCCGCTCGTACAGCTCCCCGTACGCGGCGAGGACGCGCTCGACGGCGGCGCCGGCGAAGCGGTCGAGCGCCGCCCGCTGCCGGGCCGGGGCGAGCAGCCGCTGCTGGTCGGACTGGCCGTGCACCGCCAGCAGCTCGGACCCGAGCTCGCCGAGGAGGGCCACGGGCGCGGAGCGGCCCCCGACGTGGGCCCGGGAGCGCCCCTCGGCCGACACGCTCCGGCTGATCAGCAGGGCGCCGTCGTCGAGCACGCCGCCCGCCTCCTGCGCCCGGCGGGCGGCGGGTGCATCGGGAGCTGTGCCCACCCGACCCTCGACCACCGCCGCGCCCGCGCCGGTGCGCACCGCACCGGCGTCGGCACGGCCGCCGAACAGCAGACCCAGGCCGGTCACCACCATCGTCTTGCCCGCCCCGGTCTCGCCGGTCACCACGGTGAAGCCGGGGGCGAGCTCGAGCACGGCGTCCTCGATGACGCCCAGGCCCTGGATACGCATCTCCTCGAGCACGCGAGCGAGGCTACGCGTCGGGGCCGACAACCCGCGCGGAACGGACGGTTCCTCCGGAGCCGGGCTCAGGGCGTGGGCGCCGCCCGGTCCGCTGCCCGGTCTCGTGCCCGGCGCCGGCGCGCACCCTCACCCCGCCAGCCCTCGACCGGCAACCGGAACTTCGCCACCAGCCGGTCGGTGAACGGGGCGCGGTGCAGCCGGGCGAGCAGCACCGGCCGCGAGCCGCGACGCACTTCGATGCGCGCTCCCGGGGGCAGGCCCACCGAGCGCCGCCCGTCGCACCACATGACGCCCGAGCCCTCGAAACCGGAGAGCACCTCGACGGCCAACGACGACGAGGGGCCCACCACGAGGGGACGGGAGAACAGCGCGTGCGCGCTGATGGGCACCAGCAGCAGCGCCTCGACCTCCGGCCAGACGACCGGACCGCCCGCGGAAAAGGCGTACGCGGTGGAGCCGGTAGGGGTGGCGCAGACGACGCCGTCGCAGCCCCAACGCGACAGGGGGCGGCCGTCGACCTCGACGACGACCTCGAGCATCCGCTCCCGGCTGGCCTTCTCCACCGACGCCTCGTTGAGGGCCCACTCGGTCTGCGACACCCGCCCGTCCACCCGGACGAGGACGTCGAGGGTCATCCGCTCCTCGACGTGGTAGCGGCGGTCGACGATGCTCTCCACCGTCGAGGCGAGGTCGTCGGGTTCGGCCTCGGCGAGAAAGCCGACGTGACCGAGATTGACCCCGAGCAGTGGCGTGCCCGTGGGCCGGGCCAGCTCCGCGGCCCGCAGCAGCGTGCCGTCGCCGCCCAGCACGACCATCAGCTCGGCACCCGCGGTGGGGTCCTCCCCCAGGGGCAGAGAGACCGCACCGTCGGGCGGGGGGTCGCCGGCCTCGCCCTCGAGCACCCGCACCTCAATGCCGGCGGCGGTCAAGCGCTCGGTGACCAGTTGCGCGGCGCGCAGGGCTTCGAGCCGGCCCGGGTGGGTCATGAGGAGCACGGCCCGGCTCACTGCGGACCCTCCTCGAGGGCCCGCTCGAGTTCGGCAGCCGCCAGGGGGGATGCGCCCGCCCGCAGCCACAGGAAGTACTCCACGTTGCCGCTCGGCCCGGGCAGCGGGCTGGCCGTGACCCCGAGCACCCCCAGGCCCAGCATGGCGGCCGCGCCGGCGACGTCGCCAACCGCCGCGGCACGCAGCTCGCGCTCCCGGACGACGCCGCCCGCGCCGAGCCGCTCGCGTCCGACCTCGAACTGCGGCTTGACGAGCAGGACGAGGTCGGCGTCCGGGACGGCGACCCGCACCAACGCGGGCAGCACCAGGCGCAGCGAGATGAACGACAGGTCCGCGACGACGAGGTCGACGGGCTCCCCGACCTGCTCGGGGAGCAGCTCGCGCACGTTCGTCCGGTCGAGCACCCGCACCCGCGGGTCGCTGCGCAGGGCCCACGCCAGCTGGCCGTAGCCGACGTCCACCGCCAGCACCGACGCGGCGCCCGCGCGCAGCAGCACGTCGGTGAACCCGCCGGTGGAGGCACCGGCGTCCAGCGTGCGGCGCCCGGCGACGAGCAGGCCGCGCGGTGCGAACGCGGCCAGCGCCCCCGCCAGCTTGTGCCCACCGCGGGAGGCGTAGGCCGTCTCCTCGGCCTCGCGCGCGACCACGATCGGTACGCCGGTCTCCACCTGGGTCGCGGCCTTGCCGGCCTGCTGGCCGGAGACCCGCACCCGCCCCGCGCTCACCAGGTCCGCGGCGTGCTCGCGGCTGCGCGCCAGGCCACGGCGCACCAGCTCGGTATCGAGCCTGCGCCGGCTCACCGTCGGGTCCACCGGCCCGTCATCAGCGCTCGGGTTCCGGGTCGGTGAGGGCCTCCTGCAGTCGCCGGTGCGCGTCCTCGTACACGCCCGGATGCTCGTGCACCGGCAGCGCGTCGAGCTCGGGCAGCCGGTCGAGGGCGCCGGTCGCCGGCGCGACGCTCCCGTCGCGCCCCTCGCCGCTTCCCGGCTGCTCCGCGGCCGCCGGCTCCGCGCCTGCCTGCTGCCCGCCATCGCCGCCGCCGCCGTACACGCTCATGCGGCAAACGCTACCGGCGGCGTACGGCCGGAGCAGCGCGCGCCATTCCCCCGGCGGTGGGATACGGTCGGCGGCGCTCCGGCACGTCAACCAGAGACCTCGGGGAGGCGAACGGCCATGGCCACGCTCGAGCAGTCCCGGCTCGCACTCGAGGAGCTCGCGTCGCGGCTGTCGGCCACCGACGCCGCCCGTTCGCAGGCCGACCTGGATCGCAGCCTGAGCGCCACGCTGCCCGACCTCGGAGTCACCTTCACGGGGCAGCTGCGCGACGGCCGCCTGCAGGGCCTCACCACCACGCCCGCCCCCAAGGCGCAGATCCGGTTCACCATGAACAGCGACGACCTCCTGGCGCTGACCGACGGCACCCTCGGGTTGCCCGCCGCCTGGGCGAGTGGCCGGGTCAAGCTGGAGGCGGGCATCCTCGACCTGATGAAGCTCCGCTCGCTGCTCTAGCTCATCCCGGCAGGTCGAGCCGGGCGAGGGCGCCGGCCGCCGCAACCGCCGGCGTCGCGGCAGCGGGGTCGGACGCGCTCCAGGTCACTGCGCAGGCAGCGCGCAGCCCGTCGTAGGGGTCGCCGTCGCCCTCGAGCAGCAGCTGTCCCTGCTCGATGCCCGCCTCCCAGCCGCCGCATCGCCAGCGGCCGCTCTCGGAGGTGACAGGAGGATGCGTCGTCATGAGCCCGCGCACCGAAGGCGCGAGGTAGGTCGGGCGGCGGTGGGGCGGTGCTGCCAGCAGCAGCTGGGGCGTGGTGACCCCCGTGAGCACGAGAAGGCTGTCGGTGCCGCCGCGCACCGCGCCCTCGATGTCGGTGTCGAGTCGGTCACCGACGACGAGCGGACGCCGGGCGGCCACGCGCTCGATCGACTCGCGGTGCAGGGGCAGCTCGGGCTTGCCGGCGACGGCGACGGGTTCGCGTCCCGTCGCCACCCGGATCACCGCCACCAGCGCTCCGTTGCCCGGCGCACGGCCCCTGGGCACCGGAATGGTGCTGTCGAGGTTGGCCGCCACCCAGGGCACCCCGCGAGCGACCGCCAGCGCGCCCTCGGCCAGGAGCTCCCAGGTCAGCTGGGGGGAGAACCCCTGCACCACCGCCGCGGGATTCGCGTCCGCCGACTGCACCGGCACCAGCGCGCGCTCGCGCAGTGCCTCCTCGAGCCCGGCCCCGCCCACGACCAGGACCGGGGAGCCCGGCGCGACGAGGGAGGCGACCACGCGAGCCGCCGCCTGCGCCGAGGTGACGACGTCCTCGGGACGGGCGGGCACCCCGAGCTCGACGAGGTGCGCGGCCACGGCGGCCGCGGGGCGGAAGGCGTTGTTGGTGACGAATGCCAGCCGCATACCCGCGGCGCGGGCAGCCCCCAACGCCTCGGCTGCCCCGGCGACCGCGTCGGGGCCGATGTACACGACCCCGTCGAGGTCGAGCAGCGCGGTGTCGTAGGCCTGGGTCAGCGGCGCCGCGGAGCCGCGCAGGGGCATGAGGGCAGCCTCGGCAGGGCGGGCCGGGCTCACGCCGGGCCGACTCCGCGGGCGCGCAGGGTGGCCCGCGCCTGGCGCAGCGCCCGGACGTAGTCCTCACGCTGGGGGCGCATGGCCACCGCGAGCGCCAGGTGCTCCACGGCCGCGCTGAAGTTCCCGAGCCGGCTCAGCGCCAGCCCCAGCCCGAACTGCGCGTAGTCGTCGTCGGGTCGGGAGGAGGTGAGGCCGCGGAAGAAGCGGGCGGCCTCCGCGTAGCGGCCGGCGTCGAAGAGGGCACGCGCCAGCGCCTCGCGGACACTCGCCGACTCCGGCGCCTCCGCGTGGGCGTGCTCCAGCAGCTGTGCGGCCGCATCGGGATTGCCGCCGTCGAGCAGCTTCACTCCGCGCCGGTACCAGTCGTAGACCTCACCCGCGGGTCCCGGCCGGGGCTGCTCCTCAGCGCCGGAGCCGCCCGGAGACCCCACATCGTCCCGACCGCCGTCGCTCATCTCGCTCCTCGACCTCCCCCGATTGCTGGCACCGCGCAGTACAACCCCTCGACACAACCCCTCGACGCTACGCGCCGGGGGGAAGGCCGCCGGCCGGGCAGGGCGGTGCGGCGCGGGATCGCCACGGCCCCGCACCAGCTCGTGGCGCTGGCCGGCGGGACTACGCCGCGCACCCGTCGGCTGGACCGCTCCATCGTGGCACGCGGGCCGGGAGCGGCACTCAGCGGGTCGTGCCCCTGCTCAGCCGACGGGCCCGCTCGACCTCGACCTCGGTGCGGCTGGCGGGACCTCCTCCCGCCCTCCAGAAGCGTCGGCGGAGCGCGCCCGCCACCTCGACCACGTCACCGGCTTGCCAGCCGCGGACGCTCCGCTGCACTCCCGGCGGCGTGCCACGCAGTCGATGGTGTCGACCGTGGGGGCGCGCGGCCGGACCTCCCGGTCCATCCCGGAGCCTGATCTGGGAATCACCAGCCGGAACTGCACGAGGACGTCGCCGCTCGGTAGCTCCCTGGAGCTCGCCGCCGCCGGAAGCCGCCCGACCAGGAGCACGTCGTTGCGGCCGTCCTGGGTTCCCGCCCCTGCCCGCTCGCTTCCGTCCTTCGCCCTGTCGCCCATGGATCTCGCCCTCCCGGCCGCACCGTCCGAGCACGCTTCTGCGTGCGGGGGTGTGACCAGGATGGAAGCGGGTGCGGTACGGGCCCAGCCGAGGCCCGCAATCTGTGCACGGCCGGCCAGCCGCGTCTACTGGGGACAACGAGGATCCGACCCGTCAGCGCCCGGCCGGGTCGTGCCGCCCGTTCCGCACGTCGATCTCAGCCGGCTGCGCGCGCTGGGTCGGCTGGCCGGCTTGCGCCGGGGCGTCCGCCTCGTTCGGGAGGGAATCCTCCAGGAGGCTGTCGTCGAGCGCGTCGACGAACGTCGCGCCCTGCAGCTCGGCGAGCCGCTCCCCCGCGTCGGTCTCCTCCTCCACGTCCGCCTCGGCGGCGCGGGCGAACCACATCTCCGCCTCATCGCGGCGGCCGGCCGCGAGGAGCGCGTCCGCGTACGCGTACCGCAGCCGGGCCAGCCCGGGAGTGACCCGCTCGGAGCGCAGCTCCGGCACCTGCAACGTGACGACGGCCGCCTCGGGCTGGCCGAGGTCCCGCCGCGCCCCGGCGGCGACGATGCGCAGCTCCAGTTGGGCCTCCCGGTCGAGGCCGCGGGCCTCCGAGCCGCCGGCGAGCGCGATCGCTCGCTCTGGCCGGCCGAGACCCCGTTCGGCGTCCGCGAGCACCGGCAGGTGCGCCGACGACCCCGACATGCGCCGGGCGGTGCGCAACTCGGTGAGCGCTTCCGCGTAGCGGCCGGTGCGATAGGCGGCGAGACCCAGCGCCTCTCGACTCGCCCCGATGCGCGGCGCCATCGATCGGGCCGCTGCCGCGTGCGCGTAGGCCTCCTCGGGCGCCTCGTCCAGAAGGACCCCGGCCATGACCAGATGCCGCGCCATGGTCGTCGCCGCCCGCTCGGGCAGCTCACGGAGCTCGTTGCGCACGTCGCGCGCCAGCTCCTCTCCGGTCACGTCCTCCGGCAGCGGCGGACGGACGGAGTGTCCGCCGCGGTCGCGGCCCGCATGCGGAAGCACTTCTCGGCGGATCCTCGGCCCGGAGCCCGATGACCGCGCGGGGCGAGGCGGGTCCTGACGGTCAGGAGCGGCCTCGAGCGAGACTCGCTTTCCGGATGCATCCGCCGGCGGTCTGCGGCGAGCGGGGGCGCTGCCGCTGGCTCGCGACGGCTCGCGCGGCCCCGGGGCTGCCTGCGGGGCCGGCTGCTGCTCTGTCGGGCGGGACCGCGTCGACGGACGCCGCTCCGGTGACCTTTCAGTCCGTGCGCGGCCGCTGGCGGCGGACTGACCGGAGCGCGAAGCCCCTGCTCGTCCACTCGGGCCGCCACGGTCTCCGTCCGGCCGTCGACCCGTCTCCTGCGGCCGGCTGCTCCTCGGCCCAGCGGCACTCTGACGTTGGCCACGTCCCCGCCAGCCCGGCTCCCGCGGACTTCCGCGCTGGTCGCCGTCGGTTCGCCGGGACGGCTGCTGCTGTGCCGGCGGAGACGTGCCTGGTTCGGCCCTCGACGTCCGCTTCGGCGGGGCGTCGCGCCCTCTTCCGCCGCCGGTCACCTCGCTGCTTCCGGGGCCGCCGCGTGGCGCGCGAGGCCGGGAGACCCCCGCCTCGCCGCCTGGGCCGCTCCGTGGCGCACCGGAATCCCGCGTTGACGATGGGGCCCCCGCCCGCCCCTGGCCCTCTCCTGACCGGCGGCGGGGCGGGAACGTGCCCGAGCGCTCTCGGTCTCGGTCGGGGGGCTGCCTACGCGGTTGCGGCCGGCGGTCCTCGGGCATCGGCACGACCTCTGGTCTTCTCGGCGGAGCGCCCGGACGCGGTACCGAGGGGCGGAACGGGCCCACGGTATACGCCGAAGCGGCCGGTGGGTGTCGGCCGCTTCGGCGGTGGGGGTGTTCCGGCGGTGTCCTACTCTCCCACGCGGTGGCCCGCGCAGTACCATCGGCGCTGAGAGGCTTAGCTTCCGGGTTCGGAAT
>JALYMT010000351.1 GCA_030773555.1 Actinomycetota bacterium
TCGTACGACCGGGCACTGGCCCGGCTGCCCTCGGGGCCGCTGTCGGTGGTGCTGCTCTTCGACGAGGAGCTGCTGGCGCGCGTCCCCGTCGAGGAGCACGACCGCCCGGTGCGCGCTGCGCTCACACCGTCGGAACTGCACCGCTTCGACCGGCGAGGATAGGAGGGTGACCCTCGAGCAGCTCGATCTCGCGCTGCTCGCCGGTGCGGTCGTGCTGCTCGTCGCGATCGCCGCGGTGCGCCTGTCGGTGGGCACCGGCCTGCCCTCGCTCGTGCTGTACGTGGGGCTCGGGTTGCTCCTGGGCCGCGAGGGGCTGGGCATCGAGTGGGGCGGGGAGCGGGCCCACCTGGAGACCGCGCAGGCCCTCGGCTACTCCGCGCTGGTCGTGATCCTCGCCGAGGGCGGGTTGACCACGTCCTGGTCGCAACTGCGGCCCACGGCATTGCCCGCCGCCTCCCTTGCCACCGTCGGCGTCCTGGTCTCGGTGGGCGTGACCGCGCTGGTCGCCGCGCCGCTGCTCCCCGACGAGGGCGGCTGGCGCTTCGCGCTGCTCGTCGGCGCCGTCGTCGCTCCCACCGACTCCGCGGCCGTCTTCTCCGTGCTGCGCCGGGTGCCCCTCCCGCCGCGGCTGGCGGGGCTGCTGGAGGCGGAGTCGGGGTTCAACGACGCGACCGCCGTGCTGCTCGTCGTGACCCTGTCGACGTCGATGGCCACGCCCGCCGGCTCCGGCTGGGCGGGGCTCCTGGAAATCGGGGGGCTGCTCGTCTACGAGCTGCTCGCGGGCGCGGCCATCGGCCTGCTCGTAGGCCGCGTGGGCGCGGCGGGGGTGCGCCGCATCGCCCTGCCCGCCTCCGGTCTCTATCCGATCGCGGTCATGGCGCTGGCCGTGGGCGCGTACGCCCTCGCCGGCGTGGCGCACGCCAGCGGCTTCCTCGCCGTCTACCTGGCCGCGATGGTGCTCGGCAACGCCCGCCTCCCCCACGGCCCCCCTGTCCGTGGGTTCGCCGAGGGGCTGGCCTGGCTGGCGCAGATCGGGCTTTTCGTCATGCTCGGCCTGCTCGTCACCCCCTCCGAGCTCGGCGCGGCGCTGCTGCCGGCGCTCGGCGTCGGGGCGGCCCTGCTGCTGCTCGCCCGGCCGCTGTCGGTGCTCGTCGCGCTCCTGCCGTTCCGCCTCGCCGCCCGGTCGTTCCGCCCGTCCTGGCGGGAGCAGGCGTTCCTGTCGTGGGCCGGCCTGCGCGGGGCGGTGCCGATCGTGCTCGCCATCGTGCCCGTGGTGCAGGGCGTGCCGGGCAGCGAGGGACTGCTCCCCGTCGTCTTCGTCCTGGTCGTCGTGCTCACCGTCGTCCAGGGTCCCACCCTCCCCGGGCTGGCGACCCGGCTCGCCGTCGCCGCACCGGCCGAGGCCCGGGACGTCGACGTGGAGTCCTCGCCGCTGGTGCGCCTGGGCGCCGACCTGCTCGAGCTGCGCATCCCCCCGACGTCACGCCTGCACGGGGTCGAGGTGCTCGAGCTGCGGCTGCCGCCCGGCGCGGCCGTACCCCTGGTCGTGCGCGACGGGCGGGCTTTCGTCCCCGGTCCCACCACGCCGCTGCGCCACGGCGACGACGTCCTCGTCGTCGCGCCGGCGGCCGTACGGGAGAGCACGGAAGCCCGGCTGCGCGAGGTCTCCCGCGCCGGGCGCCTGGCCCGGTGGTACGACCGGCAGGACCGGACGTGAGGCCGCGGCGGAGCACCCACGGAGTCGGCACGAAGTCGGTGCGGAGTAGTCGATCGTCGAGACGCATTGTCGGTCACTTATCGTGCTAATTGCGCTGCAACGCGTACACGTATTCGATTGGTCACTTGCAGTAATATTCCTGGACCATCCCAGCCTTTTCCGCATTCGGGTGAAAGCCGCGAGAACACTAACTCACGACTCGTCCTATCGAGGCGAAGGCGGCTCGTGCGGGCGCCTAATCCTGCCCTCCGCACGAGTCCCCCCGGATTCGCACATCGGGCAGGAGTGGGGGACCCACTTCGGTCGCAGCTCGCGGCCTAGGGGTGTAGCCGCGTCGACCGCGGCCGGGCCGAACTCTCGCCCGAACCCGACAGCTCACCTCGCCGGCGTCGGAGAGGACGAGCATGTCTTCGGCCGTTGCGGTCGGCCTTCGCAGTCGAGACGTAGGCCCGGCGCGCCCCGAATTCCCGCCCGGGAATTCCCGGTTGCTTCTTGCCCGCGAGTCGTCTTCGCCCGCGCTGGCATCCGGCCGGCGGCGAGCAGTCGGTGGGCGGCTCTCGGCCCCGCGAATGGCAGCCACGCCTCTCCCGGTGGCGACATCCCCGTCCAGGAAGGACCACGAATTGTCGCGCACGAGGATCTGGCGAAGGCTGGCCACGGCCGCGCTCACCACCGCGCTCACCACCGGACTCACCTGCGGGCTGCTCGGTGCTCCGGCCGCTCACGCCACTGGTGCCACTGGTGCTGTCCAGGCCGGCGACGCCCCGGCGCCCGCGCCTGCCGTCGATGTCCACTCCCCGCCCCGGTTTCCCCCGACACCGGCGAAGTGGGATCGCGAGGGCACGACGGCCACCGGCGTGTACCGGGTCACCAGGCCGGTGCAGGGCCGCAAGCCCGGCAGCCCCCAGCACTTCGGCGTCCGCGCCTGGCAGGAACTCCTGGTCGAGCACGGCCTGCCCGTCGCGGTCGACGGGATGTACCGGCGGGAGACCGCGGAGGCGGTCAAGACCTTCCAGGTCGCGCGCGGGATGCGCCCGACCGGCTCCATCGACTACCCGACGGCTCGTGCGCTCCTGGAGCGCACGATCAAGCGTGAGGCGGCCCGGGTGGGGATGTCAGCGGACCTGCTCTGCGGGCACCTGGACCTCGAGTCGCGGCTGAACCCGGCAGCGGTGAACCCCAACGGCGCCGATGTCGGGCTGGGCCAGATCAACCTGGGCCGGTGGAATCCCGACGTCAGCCCCGGCCAGGCCTTCGACAAGGACTTCGCGATCCGCTACATGGCCGAGCGCGACGTGGCCGCCTACCGGCAGTTCGGCGACTGGCGGATCGCCCTCTACGACTACAACTTCCCGGTCGGCGCGCTGCAGTGGAAGCGCAGCGGCCGGCCCAGTGACACCGGCAAGAGCTACAGCGACCGGGTCTTCCGTGGCTGCGACGGCCCGCAGTTCCCCGGGGAGCCGATGACGTACGGCGGCACGCCCCGCCAGAACGACGTGGTCCACGCCGAGCTGTGGGACTTCGTCACCACCGCCCTGCGCGTCCCGGGAGGAATGCTGAGCTGGTCGCGCTGACGCAAGCCGCCTCAGACGATCAGAGCCGGCGCAGCAGCTTCGCGGCCTCGTCGAGATAGTCGGCGTACTGCGCGTTCTTGCCGCCACGCGTCCGCAGCTCCACGGCGGCACGCTGCAGCGCCCGGCGGGCGAGCGGCACGGCCACCGCGGTCAGAATCGTCCTGCGCATCATCCGCCGTGCCATTCGCTGCCTCCTGGAAGTGGGTCCCCCGACGTCGTACCCATCCGGTCAGGCCGGCATCGCCAGGAAGGGCGAGGAGTACTCCGAGGCGCGGTCGAGCACGGCCTCGGCGTCGGCCAGGGAGAGCTGCGCGCGCTCGCGCTCGGCCCGGATCATCAGCCCCAGCAGCCCGACGTCGCCGACCGTCGGGATGCCGGTGATCTCGGGGCGGGCGAGCACCCAGGCGAGCGCGGCACTGACCCGCTGCTGGTCGTCGAAGGGCTCGTACCAGGTGGCGTACGCCCGCTCGTCGGGGTCGGGCCAGTTGCGCCGCGACACGGTCTTGATGGTCATCAGTCCGGCATCCTGGCGGGCCGTCTCGGCGGGCGAGCGCCTGGTAGTCGGCGCGGTAGTCCGGGTCCTGCCAGAGCCGGTAGTTCAGCGGGGTCAGCACGGTCTCGAACGGGAAGCGGCGCAGCGCCTGGAGGTGAGTGGCGGGTGCCTCGTGCCCGTGACCGGTGATGCCCACCGCCCGCACCATGCCCTCGTCGCGGGCGCGCAGCACCGCCTCCAGCGCGCTGCCCGTGCCGGTCGCCCGGTCGAGGGTGGCGAGGTCGCCGACGGCGTGCAGCTGCATCAGGTCGACGGAGTCGACGCGCAGGCGCTCGAGGGACCGGTTGATCGACGCCCAGGCGGCCTCGTAGCCGCGTTCGTCGACCTTCGTCGCGAGGAAGATCCGGTCGCGGATCGTGGCCATCCACGGGCCGAGGCGCTCCTCGGCGCCGCCGTAGCCGGCGGCCACGTCGACATGGTTGATCCCGCCGGCGAGGGCCTCCTGGATCGATCGGTCGGCCTCGTCCTGGGAGACCTTCCCCAGAGCGGCGGCGCCGTAGATCAGCACCGAGCTGTCGTGGCCGAGCCGGCCCAGCCGTCGCGTCTCCATGCCCGCCCCCTCCCCCGCCGGGCGCGCCGGCACGCGTACGGGGCCGAACGGCGTGTCGCGGCGCGGGGAAGACGCGGTTCCGCTCTACGGTCGGGCCGTACCGATCTGGACCCCCGCCGGTGGGAGCCGCGATGACCATGCACCCGTCCGCCAGGGGCTCCGGCCCGGTCCCCTCCCCGGCCGAACGCGTGCACTCGGTGCTGGCCACGGCCACCTCGGTGACGCTGGCGAGTGCCCACGTCGGCATGCAGCTCGTCACCCGTCCGAGCTTCCGCTCCGGCGTGGTCGTCGTCCGGCCGGGTCCCGTCGACCCGCTCACCCCGGTCGTCCGGTGCGCCCCGCCGGCGAGCGTGGCGGCGATGCTGCACCTCACCGACCCCGCCCCCGTGGCGGTCCGCGAGCGGGTCCGGGCCAGGATCGTGCTGCGGGGCTGGTTGGAGGTGGTCGACGACGACGGCAGCGACGCGCTGGGCCTGCACGTCCGCCACGTCGTGCTCGACCAGGGGGGCGAGCTGGCCGCATTCGACGCCGCCCGCCTGCACCTGACCGAGGCCGACCCGCTCGCCGGAGTGGAGGCGCAGTGGCTGCAGCGTCTCGCGACCGCGCACGCCCCGGCGCTGGCCCCGCTCGCGGCCCGCATGCCCAGCGGCCCGCGGGAGCACCACGTACGCCCCCTCGCCCTCGACCGCTACGGGCTCGTCCTGCGGGTGGAGGGCCCGGACGACCACCGCGACGTACGCCTGCCGTTCCCCTCGCCGGTGCGGACCCCGCAGCAGGCGTCGGCGGCGCTGCGTGCCCTGCTCTCCCTGACGTGACGCCGGGCCCGAGTGGACGTCCCCACCGTTTCTGACGCACCATTGGCACTCGCAGCCCGAGAGTGCCAACGAAGGGATCCCTGTGCCGACGTACCAGTACGCCTGCACATCGTGCGGCCACCGCCTCGAGGTCGTGCAGTCCTTCAGCGACGCCGCGCTGACCGAGTGCCCGGTCTGCAGCGGCGCGCTGCGCAAGGTCTTCAGCCCGGTGGGGGTCGTGTTCAAGGGCTCCGGGTTCTACCGCACCGACAGCCGGGCCACGGCGAAGAGCCCGGCGGCTGACGGCAAGGACGCCAGCAAGGACGGCAGCACCAAGGAGGGCGCCAAGGAGGGCGCGAGCTCCGGGTCGACGGGTTCGTCGGCGTCGACGGAGTCGGCGGGCTCGAAGGGCTCCTCCGGGTCGACCGGGTCGACCGGGTCGTCGGGTTCCTCGTCCGGGTCGTCGGGTTCCTCGTCCGGGTCCTCGGGGTCCTCGTCCGGGTCCCCGGGATCGTCCACAACCGGCAGCGCGGCCTGATATTCGCGCTGTGGACGGCCGCGAGCCGTCCCGCTGCCGCAGCTAGCGTCGCGGCAAGAAGGAGCTGGTGGCGCGCTGGGGCCGGGAGGTGCGCCGTGCCGTCTCCTGGCATCGTCGGCTGGTGGCGGCCGCCCTCGCCGGCGGAGCCGTGGCCGCAGGCATCGGGGCGCTCGCCCCGGCACCACCGCCGACCGTTCCGGTGCTGGCCGCCGCCCGCGACCTGGCCGCCGGGGCGCCGCTCGCCCCGCCCGATCTCGCGCTGGTGCGGCTTCCTCCCGACGCCGTCCCAGCCGGGGCCCTGCACGACGGTGCAGCGGTCACCGGTCGGGTCCTCGCCGGTGCGATCCGCCGGGGCGAGCCCCTGACCGATGTCCGCCTCGTGGGAGCCTCGCTGCTCGCCGGGCTCGGCCGCGACCTCGTCGCCGCGCCGGTGCGCATCGCCGACGCGGGCGCCGTCCGGCTGCTCCAGCCGGGCGACCTGGTCGACGTGCTCGCCGCCGAGACCGCCCTGCCCACGGGGGCCGACGATCCCGGTGCGGCCGCGGCGAACCCGGCGTCCGCGGCCCGGGTCGTCGCCGCCTCCGTAC
>JALYMT010000352.1 GCA_030773555.1 Actinomycetota bacterium
GCTCGGCACCCGTTCGCGCGGCCTCGCCGGGCGGGCGCTCGGGCTCAGCCCCGTCCGCACCGGCTGACCAGCTCGGGCGCCGCTACCCCGCTTCAGGTGGCTTCGCTGTCGTACGGCGGCCGCTCCCCCGGGCGGGGGGCCGGTCGCTCCGGGCGGCGGGTCGACGCGTCGTCGTCGGCCAGGAAGTGCCGGTCGACGAACCGGCGCGGGTCGACGTCGCGCAGGTCGAGCTGGCTGAGCTCGGGGCCGAGCGACTCGCGCACCTCGGTGCGCGCGTCCTCGGCGATCCGGCGCAGCTGACGGATGAAGCGCCCGGCGTCGGCGGCGAACCCCGGCAGCTTCTCGGGGCCCAGCACGAGCAGACCGAGGATGGCAAGGGCGAGGAGCTCCCCCCAGCCGATGCCCATGGCCCCTCCCCCCGCCTCGCTCGTCGTCGGTGCCGCCGCCAGCCTAGGGGCGGGGCCGCCTACTCGCTCGACTCGCCGAGGGTCAGCTGCGCGGGCTCCTGGGGGCTACCGTCGCGCCGGTAGCGGATGGTCACCTGCTCCCCGGGGGAGTGCGCGCTGACGGCCACGATGAGCTGAGCGGCCGTGGTCACCGGGATGTCGTCGACCCTGGTGATCACATCGCCGGCGCGCAGGCCGGCCCGGTCGGCCGGGCCGCCCGGGGTGACCGGCTGGCGGTCGTTGCGGGGCGCGCTCGCGATGCGGGCCCCGTCCTCGGAGGAGTCGGGGTCGGGGTCGAGGCTCACCCCGATGATCGGATAGGTGGCCTTGCCGGTGCGGATGATCTGGTCGGCCGTGCGCCGCGCCTGGTTGACCGGGATGGCGAAGCCCAGCCCGATACTGCCGCTGCCCGCGCTGCCGCCCACACCGCGGCCCAGGGTCGCGATCGCGCTGTTCACCCCGACGACGTTGCCCTGCAGGTCGACCAGCGGCCCACCGGAGTTGCCCGGGTTGATCGCGGCGTCGGTCTGGATCGCGTTGATGAAGGCCTCGCTGTCGGAGTCGCCGCCCGCGGTGACGGCGCGGTTGCGAGCGCTGATGATGCCGGTCGTCACCGTGCCCTCGAGGCCGAGCGGGGAGCCGATCGCGATGACCGGGTCGCCGACCTGGACGCCACCGGAGTCACCGAGCTCCATCACCGGCAGGCCGCGCGCATCGACCTTGAGCACCGCGAGGTCGTAGCGCGCAGACCGGCCGACGACGCGCGCGCTCACCGGCCCGTCCTTGACCCGGTCGGAGAAGCGCACCTGGATGTCGGCCGCCGAGTCCACGACGTGGTTGTTGGTGAGCAGGTAGCCGTCCTCGCGGATGACGAAGCCGGAGCCCACGCCGTCGCGGTCGCTGGGTCCCTCGACCTCCACCGACACCACTGAGGGCAGCAGCCGATCGGCGAGCCCGGCGAGTGAGCCGGGGGGACGCTGCACGGCCTGCCCGGGCACGGCGGGCGCGCCGGGCAGCCCACTGCGCCGGTCGATCAGGTCGTCGTCAGCCCGCTGCGCGAGCGTATAGCCGGTCGCGCCTCCCAACAGCCCGGCGAGCAGGCCGAGCAGCAGGGCGAGGGGGACGACCGCGAACAGCGCGACGCGCCCGAGCCAACGCCGCGGCGGCGGGCCGTACGCCGGCTGCATCCCGGGCGGGGGCGGCGGCCCGTACGCCGGGAGGGGGGACCCGGGCGGCGGCGGGTACGGCGGGGAGGCCGGCGGTGCGGCGGCCGGCACTGCCGGCGGCTGCTCGCTGCGGGGGCGCGACCACCAGGGAAAGTCGTCGTCGGCCGGCCGCTGGTCGCCGGAGGCACTCATGCGGTCGCTCCTCGACGTCGCTGGGCCCCGGAGCGGGGCTGCGTTCCATTGTCCCCGGCGTTGCGAACGTCAGCGACGGGTCGCCGACGCCGGAGCCAGGGGGGCGCCCGTGGTCAGCACCACCGGCGCGATCATCGGCCGTACGAGCGGGGCCGGCGTGCTGCTCCCCCGAGGAGGCGCCGGGCGCAGCAGGGGTTGCTCGGGAGGAGGCAGCGGCGACCGGGCGGTGGTGCGCTGCTGCACCGTCAGCAGGTTGGCCGGAGGCTGCACGGGCGGCTGCTGGCGGGGAGCGGACGCGCCGAAGGCG
>JALYMT010000353.1 GCA_030773555.1 Actinomycetota bacterium
GTCCACCTCCGGCCGGGGTCGGGCACCAACGTCGCGAGGAGATGACCGATGACCGCTGACGCCCTGCTTCGCATCGTCGCCGATGAGGTACGCGTCCTGCGCGAGGAGGTCGACGAGCTGCGCGCCCAGGTCGACATTTTGCTCGGCGTGCGCGACGTCCGTCGCCTGCTCGACCTGGTCGAGGAGATCGAGGGCGACCGTGACGACACCCCTTGAGCGGGGCGCGAGGGTGCCGGGGGAGGGGCGCAAGGCGTACGCCGCGCTCCGCGCCTTCCTCGAAGCCGGCCCGACCCGTCGTGTCGTACAGGTGGCGGCGGAGTGCAAGATTTCGCCCTCCCTCGCCCTGCGACGCTCGGCGCTCGACGCTGACCGCCTCGTGCTCGGCCTCGGTGGCGACGCCGGACACGTCCTGCCCGCCGCGACCGGCGCGCCGATCGACACTGCCGCCATCGGCGCGATGACTGACGAAGAACGCCGGGATCGCATGGCCCAGCTGGTCGCCGAAGCCCAGCGTCGACTTGCTGACGACGGCGCGCCGAGCTGGCCGGCGACGCTCGGGCCGATCTCCGCCCCCCGCTGACCCCGAGGAAGGAACCCCTGAAATGGCACTCGACCCACTCGCACGTAAGTACCTCGACGACCTCGCAGCGGCCCGCACCCGAGCCGACGACCCGCCCCCCTTGCGTGAGGCCGAGCGCGTGTTCGCCGAGCGCGTGGAGCGCCGCCACGACCTCGACGAGCCCGAGGCCCTGGCCGTGCGGCAGGCCCTTCACGGCACCGCGGACGGCGAGCCCGTGCCCGACCCCCGCGGCAGTCGGGGCCGGGCCGACGCCGCCCCCGCGGCCGGCACGGCTGGAGCAGTCACGGCGTCGCCAGCTGACCCCCCACGATCTCGAGGAGAGACCATGACGATGCGCAGCACGACCATCCCGCCCGCCCTCGCGGGTGAGCCCGAGTTCCGGCCGCTGGTCGAGCGACGCGAGGAGCTCCACCGCCGGGAGTCCGCCGCGTTCTCGGCAGTCGAGGCCGCGGCCGACGTGCACCAGGCCGCCGAGCGAGAGTGGGAGGCTGAGGCGCGCGCCGCGCTGCTGGCCGGCACGCTCACCCCGCCGCGGCCGACCTTCGAGCCCCCTACTTCGACTCGGAGGCCTTCCGGCAGGCACACGACGAGATCACCGCGACGGAGGAGCGCCTGCTGCACGAGCACGCCCCCGTCCTGGTCGAGCGGGTCGCCGCCCGCCTGGCCCCCCTCGACGCCCGGGCCGACGAGCTGGAGCGCGCCCTACGCGCCGTCGAGGAGGAGCGCGACGCCCTGCAGCGGGTCGGCGAGCAACTCGGCCGCCTGGTGCCCACCGACGAGGAGGTGCCCTGGCGAGTGCCCGGCATGGACGCGATCGTGCAGCGGAAGGCGGACGCCGACTACGCCGCGCACCTCGCGCGCGTCGAGCGGGAGTTCACCCCCGCACCCCGTCGGGAGCGCGGGCCGCGGGCTCGGCGGTACGGATGATCGAGACTGGCCCCTCTCGCGCTGCGTGCGGCAGGCTGAGCACGTGACCACCGCTCGCACCCGCCGGGAGGCCGCCGCCCTCCTCCGTCGTCTCCTGGCCGCCGTCGAGGCCGGCGAGCTGGCGGCGGAGGAGGCCTGGCCGAGGTACTCGCCCGCCTCGACCGGGGGGAGGCCGACGTCTTGGTCGTCGCCAAGCTGGACCGCCTCACGCGCTCGGTCCGCGACTTCGCCGACCTCCTACAGCGCGCCACGCGCCGCGGGTGGGCACTGGTCGCCCTCGATCTCGGCGTGGACATGACCACCCCCGCGGGCGAGCTGGTCGCCAACGTCACGGCGAGCACCGCGCAGTACGAGCGCCGCCTGATCGGGCAGCGCACTCGCGAGGCGCTTGCCGCCAAGCGCGCTGCTGGCGTGCGCCTCGGCCGCCCTGCCGCCCTCCCGGCCGCCGTCGTCGAGCGCGTCGTCGCTGAGCGGGCCGCGGGCGCCAGCCTACCCCTACGCGGTCAACCCCGCGTTGCAGCTGCTTCGTGCCGGGCAGGAGAGCGATCGGCTGGCGGCACGCCTCGGTCCCGGGGCGACTCGCGCACACTCCCCTCGACCCCTGCGTCGTGGCTGACTTGCAGCCGTTGGCCGACCTGGTCGCCGCACTTACCCGGCTGCAGAGCACACCGGGGAGCTGTTCCCGATGCCCGAGGAGTTCTCCGAGGCCGACGTCGCCGATCTCACCACCGCCGCCCAGGCGCTAGACGGGCAGCAGGCCCGGCTGCGGCGCACTCAGCTCACTGGGCGCATCTACGCCGCCAGGGCGGGCCAGTTCCTGACCTCGATGTCCTCGAACGACAACGGCGCTATCATCATCGACACGAGAGCGCCAGCCTGCGTTTCGCGGGCGAGACGATCCACCTCGGGCCGATGCGGGTGTACAGGCCGCGCGTGCGCCTCGCGACCTTCCGAACTTCGCCGGCCTCCTCGCCGAGCTGCGGCGCCGTCAAGTCACCTCACCCACGAGCAACAGTCGGCGATCGCCAGAGCGAGCGGCACGAGCCCGCAAGGTGCGGGCGGCGCACGCCTCGCCGCGGCGGCGGTAGCTCCATAGCTGACGTTGCGTTCCTGCTCCTCGACGCTCCTGAAGCACGACCCGACCGTTTTGGGCCGACGTGTCGGGGTAGGCCGCAAGACTCGTCCCTAGCGACCCCACTCGCTCGTACCAGTCTCCTCTCGCCCGGCGCGTTCGGTCCGGGCCGCCGGCAGCAGGAAGGGGCAATCATGACCAACGGAGCCAGCAACGGACCGAAGGTTTCCGTGTGCCTGGGGTTCGACTTCGACGCGATCTCGCTGTGGATCGGGTCGATGGGGTCCACCAGTCCGAGCATGATGTCCAGGGGTGAGTTCGGCGCCGCCGCCATCCCGCGGATCCTCGATTTGCTCGAGCGCTACCAGGCGCGCGCGACGTTCTGCATCCCTGGGCACAGCGTGTACGCCTATCCGGACCTGATCCGACGCATCCGCGACGCGGGCCACGAGCTGGGCCACCACGGTTGGGTCCACGAGAACCCGCAGAAGTTCGACCGGGACGGTGAGCGCCGGAACCTGGAGCGCGGATTCGAGGCGTTCGACAAGGTCGCCGGGGTGCGCCCGCGCGGATATCGTTCGCCGGCCTGGGACTTCAGCGAGAACACGATCGACCTGCTGCTGGAGTTCGGCTTCGAGTACGACTCCAGCTGTATGGGCAACGATGTCTATCCGTACTACCTGCGGCAGGGCGACAAGGCGTCGCCGGCCGAGCCGTACGTGTTCGGCCAGCCGGTCGACCTGGTCGAGATCCCGGTGACCTGGGGGCTGGACGACTTTCCGCCGTTCGAGTTCGTGTGGGGGATGAACCCCGGACTGACAAGCCCCTCGGACATGGAGGAGATCTGGCGCGGTGACTTCGATTACGCCTACGGGCACGGCGACGGCGTGGTGTACGCGCTGACGATGCACCCGCAGGTGATCGGGCGAGGGCATCGGATGCTGATGCTGGAACGCCTGCTTCAGCACATGTCCGGTCATGACGGGGTGGTCTTCGAGACGATCAGCGAGTACGTCGACCGGTGGAAGCAGGCCAACCCGCTGGACAGGTGGAAGGCGGAGCATCCCGAGTACGCCGAGGCCGGGACGCGCGGAGCGGCTTGAGCCGTGACGGGACAGGGTTCCCGCCCCCCGCGACCCACATCTCGGGACCGTGGTCTTGCGGCATCCGTTGCCAGCGGTCGGCCCGCGCCTCCAGCCAGACCATGCCGGCTGCATCCACACGAGGGGTGAGGTGGCGGTGAGCGCCGACGCGGAGTACGTGCTGGAAGGCCTCGAGGCGCCCGCCGAGATCCTGGTCGATCGCTGGGGCATTCCGCACATGTACGCCTCAACGCTGTACGACGTGTTCCGCGTGCAGGGGTTCAACGCGGCCCGCGACCGGTTGTGGCAGCTGGACTTTTGGCGTCGACGCGGGCTCGGCCTGCTCGCCGAGGTCTTCGGCCCGTCGATGGTCGAGCGCGATCGCGCCTCGCGGCTGTTCTACTACCGCGGCGACATGCAGCCGGAGTGGCTGTCGTATGGTTCGGACACCAAGCGGGTCGCGACCGCCTTCGTCGACGGGGTCAACGCCTACATCCGGCTGGTGCTCGAGGATCGGGAGCTGTTGCCGCTGGAGTTCCGCGAGCTTGGTTACGAACCGGCGGTGTGGGCGGCTGAGGACTTCGCACGCATCCGGTCGAACGGGCTGTACTACAACCTGGACTCTGAAGTCGTCCGAGCGCTGACCCTGCGTGACTACGGCCCGCGGGTCGAGGATCTGCGGCGGCGGCGGGAGCCGCCGGTCGACTTGGAGGTGCCCGAGGGCCTGGACCTGTTGGTGATCCCCGACGACGTGCTGCGGGTCTACCGACTGGCGATCGACCCGCCCGATCTGAGCCAGGCGCGTGAGGCGGTGCTGCAGGGCAGCAACAACTGGGTGCTGGCGCCTCATCGGACCACCACGGAACGGCCGCTGCTGGCCAACGATCCGCACCGGGCGTTGTCGGTGCCGTCACTGCGCTACCTCGCGCACCTGTCCGCGCCCGGCCTGGACGTGATCGGAGCCGGCGAGCCCGCGCTGCCCGGAATCTCCATCGGCCACAACGGCCGGATCGCGTTCGGGCTGACGATCTTCTCGATCGACCAGGAAGATCTCTACGTCTACGAGACCAACCCGGACGAGCCGCTGGAGTACCGCTACCAGGGTCGTTGGGAGCCGATGCGGGTGATCCGCGACACCGTCAAGGTCAAGGGCGGCGACGACGTCGAGGTCGAGCTGCGCTACACCCGCCACGGCCCGGTCATCTACGAGGACTTCGAGCGCCACACCGCGTTCGCGGTCCGCGCCGCCTGGCTCGAGCCGGGCATGGCCCCCTACCTGGGCAGCATGGACTACATGCGCGCCACGAACTGGGATGAGTTCCTCGCGGCGATGAACCGCTGGGGGGCGCCGCCGGAGAACCAGCTGTTCGCCGAGCCCTCCGGCCGCATCGGCTGGAAGCCCGCCGGGCTCACCCCGATCCGGCCCAACTGGAACGGCACCCTGCCCGTCCCCGGCGACGGTCGCTACGAGTGGACCGGCTTCCGCGACATGGACAAACTACCGGTCGCCACCAACCCCGAGCGGGGCTGGCTGGCCACCGCCAACGAGATGAACCTGCCCGACGGCTACCCCGCCTACGACAAGGTCATCTCGTTCGACTGGTACGCCCCGTCACGGGCGCAGCGGCTCGCCGAGGTCTTCGAAGGCGATCGGCGGTTCTCCCCCGAGGACTGCGTACGGCTCCAGTCGGACTTCGTCAGCCTCCCCGCCCGCCGGATCCTCCGACGGCTCGCGCAGGTCAAGCCGGACCAGACCACGGCCGAGGCCCTGAACTTGCTGACCGGGTGGGACGGCGACCTAACCCCCGACTCGGCACCCGGCGCGCTGTTCGAGGTCTGGTACCGCCGCCATCTACGACCAGCCCTACTCCGCCGGGCGTTGGCCCAACTCGTCCCGCAGGACCAGGTAGACACCGCGGTCACCAAGGTGACCCCCGAGGAGAGCCTGCTGGCCGACCCGCGCGCCGACCTGGCGATCATCGAGCGGCCCGCCGACTGGTTGGGCGAGGAGGCCGAGTCGGTCCTGGACGAGATCCTGCGCTCCACCCTGGCCGCGGCCGTCGCCGAGACAGAGGCGCTACTCGGGCCCGACCACGACCAGTGGGCGTGGGGACGCCTGCACGTCTCCCGCCTAGCGCACCCCCTGTCACCCCTGCTGGACGAGGAAACCCGGGCGCGGCTGGCGGTTGGGCCGGCGCCGCGGGGAGGCAGCGGCGACACCGTCGGCAACACGGCGTACCTCGCAGACACCTTCGTGCAGACCGGCGGCGCCACGTTCCGCATCGTCGTCGACGTGGGCAACTGGGACGGCACGCTGGTTATGAACAGCCCGGGACAGTCCGGCGACCCCGACAGCCCCCACTACGCCGACCTGTTCCAGGCGTGGAGCCGCGGCGAGGCGTTTCCGCTCTGCTACAGCCGCGAGCGAGTGGAGGCCGAAACCGAGCACCGCATCCACCTGCGGCCCCCAGATCCCGGCGGTCCGGCCGAGTGACTCGCTGGTCTGCTCCAGTTGCGCCCAGTTGGCGCGGCCAGTTGTGCCAGATCTCGAGGCACATCGGAGATCGTGATGGTTCAGCTCGATGAAGCCAGACGGCCCTCGCTCATCGGTTGAGCGTGGCCAGGCATATCTACCTCGCCTGCGGGTTCGACATCAACCATGAGGCGTTGCGGAAGGGGGCGGTTCGGCGTCCGCGACGGAGGCGCCCCGCACCGAATGGGGACCGTCAGCAGCGATAAGCGGGCGGAGCCTCGATTGGGCTACCACGACTCACTGCCATTGATTCGCGAGACGGTCGGACGAGAGGTTGTCCCGGGTCTCGTAGAAGTTGAGGGGGCGGTCCCCCGCTCGCTCCTGCCGTGCGGTAGGGGTTGGGCGTCCGCCAAGACATCACCTGCCCGAAGGGGACCGCCGTGAGCAAGACCTACCAGAAGAAGACCGCGGCCCCGAGCAGGGATGTACCGGTACCGCCGTTGGAGGCGGCGACGGTGGTGTTGGCCGAGATCGCCGAGTCGGCCCGGGAGGGCCTGCTGGCGCTCGCGGTCGCCACCGGCCTGCAGGTGATGGACACGTGGATGAACGCCGACGTCGAGGCGCTGTGCGGGCCGCGGGGCAAGCACAACTCCGACCGGGCCGGCTACCGGCACGGGGTCGAGGCCGGCAGCGTCACCCTCGGCGGGCGGCGGGTGCCGCTCAGCAGGCCGCGGGTGCGCGCCGCCGA
>JALYMT010000354.1 GCA_030773555.1 Actinomycetota bacterium
GCTCCCCCGCGAGGCCGGCGAGCAACGCGCTCTTGCCGCCCGGCCCGGCGCACAGGTCGAGCCAGCGACGGTCGGGGCCCTCGAGCGGGGCCGCGGCCAGCGCCAGCGCCACCAGCTGGCTCCCCTCGTCCTGCACACCGGCGCGGCGGGCGCGGACCGCGGGCAGGGCGCCGGGGTCGCCCGCGGCGAGGTACACCCCGTACGGGGACCACCGCGCCGGCTCCGCGCCCGCGGCCAGCAGCTCGTCGCGACTCCGCCGTCCCGGCCGGACGGCGAGGGTCACTCCGGGGCGGGCGTTGTCGGCCTCGAGTGCCCGGGTGGTCGCGGCCAGGTCGCCGCCGAGCGCGTCGCGGAAGGCCTCGACGACCCAGCGGGGATGCGCGTGCAGCAGCGCGAGCCGGCCGACCGGGTCGTCGTCCTCGCGGGGGGCGAGCTCGGTCAGCCAGTCGTCGAGCTCGCGGCTGGCCACCCGCCGCAGGACGGCGTTGACCAGCCGCGCGCGGCCCTCGCCGAGCACGGCGCGGGCGAGCTCCACGGTCGCGGACACCGCCGCGTGCGCGGGCACCCGTAGCGCGAGCACCTGGTGCGCGCCGAGGCGCAGCACGTCGAGCACCGGCGGGTCGAGCTTGGCGAGCGGCCGGTCGAGGCAGGCGGCCAGCACGGCGTCGTACGTGCCGAGGGCGCGCAGCGTCCCGTAGGTGAGCTCGGTGGCGAACGCGGCGTCCCGGCCGTCGAGCCGGCGCTCCCGCAGCAGCGCGGGGAGCAGGAGGTTGGCGTACGCGGCCCGCTCCTCGACGCCGCGCAGCACCTCGTACGCGAGGGTGCGGGGCAGGTCGGGCCGGGGGCGTCGGCGGGGGTGGAGGCGAGCGGGGGGCGGCATGCCGTCCTAGGCCAGCGCGTCGACCGGGGTCAGGCGCACGCCGCGGGCCCAGTCGGCCGCGGGCATCGCCCGCTTGCCCTGCGGGCGCACCTCGCCCAGCGCGACGGCGGAGGAGCCCGTGCCCACGAGGACGTCGCTGCGGTTGGCGCGCAGGGCGCCCGGCGGGAGGTCGGTCACCTCGGGGGCCGGCCGCACCGGGCCCAGCTTGAGCCGCTCGTCCCGGAACGTCGTCCACGCCCCGGGTGCAGGGGTGCAGGCCCGCACCAGGCGGTCGACCCGCAGCGCCGACGCCCGCCAGTCGACGTGGGCGTCCTCGACGGTCAGCTTGGGCGCCAGGCTCACGCCCTCGACGGGCTGGGGCCGGGGCAGCAGCGAGCCGTCGGCGATGCCGTCGAGGGTCGCGGCGAGCAGCCCGGCGCCCGAGCGGGCCAGCCGGGCCAGCAGCTCCCCGCTGGTGTCGGTGGCGTGGATCTCCTCGGTGACGACGCCGTAGACCGGGCCGGTGTCCAGGCCCTCCTCGAGCTGGAAGGTGGCGGCGCCGGTGACCTCGTCGCCGGCGAGCACCGCGTGCTGCACGGGCGCCGCGCCCCGCCACGCGGGCAGCAGGGAGAAGTGCAGGTTCACCCAGCCGCGGGCCGGGATGTCGAGGGCGGTCTTCGGGATGAGCCCCCCGTACGCGACGATCGGGCAGCAGTCGGGGGCCAGCGCGGCGAGGCGGTCGAGGAAGTCGGGGTCGCGGGGCCGCGGCGGCTTGAGCACCTCGACCCCGGCCTGCGCGGCGCGCTCGGCGACCGGGCTCGGGGTGAGACGGCGCCCGCGTCCCGACGGGGCATCCGGTCGGGTGACGACGGCGGCGAGCTCGTACCCGGAGGCCAGCACCGCCTCGAGCGAGGGCAGCGCCGTCTCGGGCGTGCCGGCGAAGACCAGGCGCATCCGGCGCTACAGCGCCTTGCCGTAGGTGGCGTGCGGCGAGACCTTGACCAGCGGCGCGCCCTGCCCGGCCCACTCCGCGGAGCGGATCTCGCGCATCGCGGCCTTGCGCTGCTCGCGGTCGAGCCGGTCGACGAACAGGACGCCGTCGAGGTGGTCGGTCTCGTGCTGCACGCAGCGGGCGAGCAGGTGGCTGCCCTCGAGGCGCACCGGCTCGCCGTGCATGTCGAAGCCCTTGGCGACCACGTGCAGGGCCCGCTTCGTGGTGTAGGTGAGACCGGGGATGGACAGGCAGCCCTCGTCGTCCTCCTCGGTCTCGGAGGAGAGGTCGAGGTCGGGGTTGACCAGATGCCCCAGCTGGTCGTCCACCCAGTAGGTGAACACCCGCAGGCCGACGCCCAGCTGCGGCGCGGCGAGCCCGACGCCGGGGGCGTCGAGCATGGTGTCGGTGAGGTCCTTGACCAGCGTGCGCAGCTCCTTGTCGAAGTCGCGCACCGGCTCCGCGGGGGTGCGCAGCACCGGGTCACCGAACAGCCGGATCGGCTGGATCACCACGAGCCCACCTCCCGACGCGTCCGTTTCGGCTCCTCGTCGAGTCTAGGTGGGCCCCGCAGCCTCGCCCGGTTCCCCAACGGCGACCCGGCCGGCCCGGGTGCGAGCAGCACCCGACGGGGATAGCAGTGACGCGTGGCCGACCGGTGCGCCTTCTGCGCGATCGTCGCGGGCGCGGCGCCCGCGCACGTCGTCCTCGACGAGCCCGAGGTGCTCGGTTTCCTCGACGCCCGGCCCGTCTTCCCGGGCCACGTGCTGGTCGTGCCCCGTACGCACGTCGACGTGCTCGCCGAGCTGCCCGCCGGGCTCGTGGTGCCGGTCTTCGCCGCCGTGCAGCGCGTCTCGCGGGCAGTGGTGGACGGGCTCGGCGCGGACGGCTCGTTCGTGGCGAACAACAACGTCGTCAGCCAGAGCGTGCCGCACCTGCACGTGCACGTCGTGCCCCGCCGCCGCAAGGACGGGCTCCGGGGGTTCTTCTGGCCGCGGCAGCACTACGACGGCGACGGGCACGCCGAGTCGGTGGCCGCCGCGCTGCGCGGCGCGCTGGCGGCGAACTCGCCGGCGGGCCGCTGAAGGGGCGGCACCGGGCCGGACCGTCAGCCCAGCTGCACCGGGTCGACCTGCACACGCACGTGCTCGGCCGCCTTGCGGGCGCTGCGCATGCCCTGGCCGGCGCGCAGCGCGGCCGTGAGCGCGGACCCCTGGGCCCGGGGCACGCGCACCAGCGTGCGGACGGTGTCGTCGTCGACGGGGACCGGACCGAGCACCTGGGCCGCGTCGGGCAGTCGCATCGAGGCCAGCAGGTCGCCGACCGCGTCGCGCGGGCCGGACAGGGCGGCGACCCGGGCAGCGGGGGGAAAGCCGAGGGCGGCCCGGTCGTCGAGCTCGCGCGTGGCGAAGGTGGCCGGATCCCAGCGCAGCAGCGCCTGCACGGGCGGCAGGGCACCGTCGGCGAGGACCACGACGGTGCCGCCGTCGGCGGCCGGTCGCACCAGCGCCGCCGCGTTCAGCCAGCGGCGCAGGGTCTCCTCGCTGGCGCGCAGGTCGGGCCGGCCGAGCAGCGCCCAGCCGTCGAGCAGCAGCCCGGCGGCGTAGCCGCCCTCGGCCCGGGGCTCGGCCCCGGGGGTGCACACGATCAGGGCGGGCTCGGGGCCCACGGTGGTGAGCACGGCCTCGCGACCGGACGTGCGCACGGGCACGGAGGGGAAGGCCCGCCCCAGCTCCTCCGCCGTGCGCCGGGAGCCGACGACGCGGGCGCGCAGCTCGGCACCCGAGCAGAAGGGGCACCGCCACCCCGGGCTGACGCGGGCGCACCAGCCGCAGGTGGGCGCGGCGGAGCCGGTCGGCAGGGTCAGGGAGGCACTGCAGGCCGGGCAGCGGGCGGGCTCGCGGCACGCCCGGCAGGCCAGGGC
>JALYMT010000355.1 GCA_030773555.1 Actinomycetota bacterium
GCCGGACGTGGCCCTGTCCGACGCCGCCCTGCGGCAGGTCACCGCGGTGTGCGCCGCCTTCGAGGTCGACGGACTGCGCGCCGACCTGGTCACCGCCCGCACCGCACTGGCCCTCGCCGCCTGGCACGGCCGCACCGAGGTGCTGGCCGAGGACGTGCGGCAGGCGGCGCTGCTCGCGCTGCCGCACCGGCGTCGCCGCAACCCGTTCGACGCGCCCGGCCTGGACGAGCAGCAGCTCGACGACACCCTCGAGCAGCACCCGCTCGAACAGCACGCGCCCGAGCCGCCTCAGGGCCGGGACGGCGAGGGCCCCGACGACGGCGGGCCCGACGGGACAGGCGGCGGCGCGCCCTCGCCCGCGTCGCCCGAGGTGTCAGCAGAAGCGCGGCCTGGTGACCGCGATCCTGCTGACAGCCCGCGGCAGCCGGCCGGCGAGCCGTACCGGGTACGCACGCTCACCGTGCCGGGCGCCGGCGAGGGCGAGGCGGGGCGGCGGTCCCGCGCGAGCACGCCGACGGGCCGCACGACGGGCTCGGGCCGGGGCGGGGCCGCCCTGCACCTGAGCGCCACCGTGCACGCAGCCGCCCCCCACCAGCTGCAGCGCGGGCGCCGCGGGCCGGGACTGGTGCTGCGCCGCGACGACCTGCGCACCGCGGTGCGCGAGGGCCGGGAGTCCAACCTCGTGCTGTTCGTGGTCGACGCCTCGGGCTCGATGGCCGCCCGCCAGCGCATGGGCGCGGTCAAGGGCGCGGTGCTGAGCCTGTTGCTCGATGCCTACCAGCGCCGCGACAAGGTCGGCCTGGTCACCTTCCGCGGCAGCGGCGCCGAGCTCGCGCTGCCGCCCACGTCCAGTGTCGAGGCGGGCGCGCGGCGGCTCGAGGCGCTGCCGACCGGCGGGCGCACGCCGTTGAGCGCCGGGCTGCTGCGGGCGTACGAGGTGCTGCGGGTGGAGCAGCTGCGCGACCCGCGCCGTCGTGCCCTGGTCGTCCTGGTGACCGACGGACGGCACACCGCCGGCCCCGAACCTGCCCTGGCCGCCCGGCTGGTTGCCGGCACCGGCGCGGCCAGCGTGATCGTCGACTGCGAGTCCGGCCCGGTGCGGCTCGGGCTCGCGGCCCGGCTGGCCGGGGACCTCGGCGGGGAGTCCGTCCGCCTGGAGGAGCTCGCCGCCGCCCCGCTGGCCGGCCTGGTCCGCGAACTCCGCAGGGCCGCGTAGATGCCGCAGGGGCAGCCGGCCACCGTGCCGGACGACGGGCTGACGACCCGGCAGCGCCGCAACCGGGCGCTGCTGCTGGTGCACACCGGCGACGGCAAGGGCAAGTCGACGGCGGCGTTCGGGCTGGCGTTGCGCGCCTGGACGCAGGGCTGGCCGATCGGGGTGTTCCAGTTCGTCAAGTCGGCGAAGTGGCGGGTCGGCGAGGAGGCCGCGCTGCGCGGGCTCGGGCGGCTGCACGAGCAGACCGGCGAGGGCGGCCCGGTCGCCTGGCACAAGATGGGCGAGGGCTGGTCGTGGGTGCAGCGGCGCACCGGCTCCGACGAGGTCGATCTGGCCGAGGCCGCGCGCGAGGGCTGGGCGCAGGTGTGCCGCGACCTGGAGGCGGGGACGTACGGCCTCTACGTCCTCGACGAGTTCACCTATCCGATGGCCTGGGGGTGGGTCGACCCCGACGAGGTGGTCACGGTCCTGCGCGACCGGCCGGGGCAGCAGCACGTGGTGATCACCGGGCGCCGCGCGCCGCAGGTGCTGCTCGACGCCGCTGACCTCGTCACCGAGATGACGAAGGTGAAGCATCCGATGGACGCCGGGCAGAAGGGCCAGAGGGGCATCGAGTGGTGAGCCGCATGCCCCGCCTCGTCGTCGCCGCCCCCGCGTCGGGGGCGGGCAAGACGACGGTCGCGACCGGCCTGATGGCCGCGCTGCGCGACCGGGGCCTGACCGTGTCGCCGCACAAGGTGGGCCCCGACTACATCGATCCCGGCTACCACGCGCTGGCCACCGGCCGCGCCGGGCGCAACCTCGACGCGTTCCTGTGCGGGCCCGAGCGCATCGCCCCCCTGTTCCTGCACGGCGCCGCCGGGGCCGACGTCGCGGTCGTCGAGGGCGTCATGGGCCTGTACGACGGCGCGTCCGGACACGGTGAGCTGGCCTCGACCGCGCACGTCGCGACGCTGCTCGACGCGCCCGTGCTCCTCGTCGTCGACGCGTCCGGCCAGGGCCGCAGCGTCGCCGCGCTCGTTCACGGCTTCTGCACGTACGACCCCCGGGTGCGCATCGGAGGCGTGCTGCTCAACCGGGTGGGATCGACCCGGCACGAGGCGATCCTGCGTGAGGCGCTCGCCCCGCTGGGCGTGCCGGTGCTCGGCGCGCTGCCGCGCGACGCCGCCGTGGCCACCCCGTCGCGGCACCTCGGGCTGGTGCCCGCCGCGGAGCGGGCGACGGCCGCGGTCGAGACGGTGCAGCGCCTGGGCGCCCTGGTCGACGCGACCGTCGACCTCGACGCGGTGCTCGCCCTCGCCCGCTCGGCCCCGCCGCTGACCGCGCGGGCCTGGGACGCGGCATCGGCCGCGGGCGAGGCCGGGCGTGCTGGCACGCGTCCGGTGGTGGCGGTCGCCGCCGGGGCGGCGTTCACGTTCTCCTACGCCGAGACCGCCGAACTGCTGACGGCGGCCGGCGCCGACGTCGCGCCGGTCGACCCGCTGCGCGACGAGCAGCTGCCCGAGGGCACCCGGGCGTTCGTCGTCGGCGGCGGCTTCCCCGAGGTCTACGCCGCGGAGCTCTCGACGAACCGGCCGCTGCGGGCCGCGGTCGCGGAACTCGCGGTTCGCGGCGCGCCGATCGCCGCCGAGTGCGCCGGCCTGCTCTATCTGGCCCGCACCCTCGACGGCAGCCCCATGTGCGGCGTGCTCGACGCCGAGGCGAGCATGACGCCGCGGCTGACGCTCGGCTACCGGGAGGCCGTGGCCGCCGCCGACTCCCCGCTGGCAGCGGCCGGGCAGCGGGTGCGCGGCCACGAGTTCCACCGCACCGAGGTCTCCGCCAGCACCTCCCCGGCTGCCTGGCGGATCGGCAGGCGCGACGAGGGCTTCGCGCAGGGCAACGTGCACGCCTCCTACCTGCATCTGCACTGGGCCGGCCAGCCGGAGGTCGCCCGTCGCTTCGTGACCGCGGCAGCGGCATGAGTGCGCACCGGCTGGTGGGCGTCGGCGTCGGGCCCGGTGACCCCGAGCTCGTCACCGTCAAGGGCGTGCGGGTGCTCCGCGAGGCCGACGTCGTGCTCGTGCCGGTGATGGGCGACGGCGCCTCGGGGCAGGCCCTGCCGGGGCGGGCCGAGGCCACGGTGCGCGCGCACGTCGACGCGGCTCGGGTGCGCCGCGCCGTGTTCGCCCTCGACGAACGCGCCGGCGTGACCCCGCGACGGGAGGCCGCCTGGGACGCCGCCGCCGCCGCCGTGATGGCCGGTTTCGACGAGGGCGCGGCGACCGTCGCCTTCGCCACCATCGGCGACCCCAACGTCTACTCGACCTTCACCTACCTGGCAGCGACCGTGCAGAGGTCGCGGTCTCAGGTGCAGGTGGAGACCGTGCCGGGTGTCACCGCCGTGCAGGACCTCGCCGCCCGCAGCGGCACCGTGCTCACCGAAGGCGAGGAGAGCCTGGCCCTGCTCCCGCTCACCCGCGACCTCGGTGACCTGCGCGCCGCGCTCGACCGCTTCGACACCGTGGTGGCCTACAAGGGCGGACGCCGACTGCCGGAGGTGCTCGACGTGGTGCGCGAGGCGGGCCGCCTGGCGGAGACCGTGTACGGGGCCGCGCTCGGTCTGCCCGACGAGCGCATCGCGCCCGCCGCATCCCTCGAGGGCGCGGGCCCGTACCTCTCGACTTTGATCGTCACGCGGGCCCGGAGCGGGCGGGGGAGCCGGCTGTGACCGGCGGCAAGGTCATCTTTGTGGGCGCCGGCCCCGGCGCCGCCGATCTGCTGACCCTGCGGGGGGCGGCGGCCATCGTCGCCGCCGACGTCGTCGTTTGGGCCGCGAGCCTGGTCAACGAGGACGTGCTCGCCCACGCCCGCCCCGGCGCCGAGATCGTCGACTCCGCGGAGCTGCCGCTCGAGGGGGTGCGGCCCCTCTACGAGCGGGCCGCGCGCGACGGGCTGCAGGTGGCGCGGGTGCACTCCGGCGATCCCGCGCTGTGGGGGGCGGTGCAGGAGCAGCGCGAGCTGTGCGACGAGCTGGGCCTCGCCTACGAGACCGTGCCGGGAGTCAGCAGCTTCACCGCGGTCGCCGCGATCGTCGAGCGCGAGCTCACCGTGCCCGAGGTCGCCCAGTCGGTCGTGCTCACCCGCCTCGGCGGGGGCAAGACGCCGATGCCACCCGGCGAGGACGTACGCGCATTCGCCCGGCACGGCACGACGATGGCGCTGTTCCTCTCCGCCGCGCGCAGCGGGCAGCTGCAGGACGAGCTGCTCGACGGCGGCTACCCGCCGGAGACGCCGTGCGTGGTCGCCTACCGGGCGACCTGGCCCGACGAGCTCGTCGTGCGCTGCCGGCTCGACGAGCTGGCGGCGACCGTCAGGGCGCACAAGCTCTGGAAGCACACCCTCGTCCTCGTCGGGCCCGCCCTCGACGGCGGCGGCACCCGCTCGCACCTCTACCACCCCGGGCACTTCCACGGCTTCCGCCGGGCCGAGCCAGGCGCCCGCCGGGCGCTGCGGGAGCAGGCGACGTGAGCGGCCGTACGGGTGGGACGCCCGCCTACGACCCGCCCGCGCTGCGCGAGCCCGACCTGCCCCGGACGGCGAAGGTCCGGCCGAAGGCGCCGCGGACCGGCTGGACGACCGGTTCGTGCGCCGCCGCCGCCGCGAAGGGCGCCGCGACCGCGCTCGCCGAGCAGCGCCCGCAGGAGGTCGTCGAGATTCCGCTGCCGAGCGGGCGCCGGGTCACCTTTGCGCTGCACTCCTGCAGCTTCGACGAGGCGCGCGCAGCGGCGGTCGTCGTGAAGGATGCCGGCGACGACCCCGACGTGACCTCCGGGGCGCACGTCACCGCGACCGTGTCGTGGGCGGCGGGCACCGGGATCACCCTCGATGGCGGCCCGGGGGTCGGAGTGGTGACCAAGCCCGGCCTCGGTCTCGAGGTCGGGGAGCCGGCGATCAACCCGGTGCCCCGGTCGATGATCGGGCAGGCGGTGACCGAGGCCGTCGGCGAACGCGGCCTGCGGGTCGTCATCAGCGTGCCCGAGGGCGAGCGGATGGCGCGCAAGACCACCAACGCGCGGCTGGGCATCCTCGGCGGGATCTCCATCCTCGGCACCACCGGGGTCGTGCGGCCGTTCTCCACCGCGTCGTGGCGGGCCAGCGTCGTGCAGGCCGTGGCGGTGATGGCCGCGCAGGGCGAGACGACGCTGGTGCTGTGCACCGGCGGCCGGACTGAGGCGGGCGCGCGCGCCCTGCTGCCCGAGTTGCCCGAGGTGTGCTTCGTCGAGGTCGGCGACTTCACCGGCGCCGCGGTGCGCCGCGCGCTCGAGACCGGGCTGCGCTCGGTGGTCTTCGTCGGCATGGCCGGCAAGCTCACCAAGCTCGCCGCCGGCGTGCTCATGACCCACTACACCCGCTCGAAGGTCGATGTCGGGCTGCTCGGCGCGATCACCCGCGCCGTCGGGGGGGACGAGGTGACCGCGACGGCCGTCGACGCGGCCAACACCGGCCGGCACGCCTACGAGCTGTGGGAGCAGGCCGGGCTGCTCGACGCCGCCGGCGCCGAGCTGTGTGCGCGGGTGCGCGAGGTCCTCGTCCGCGCCGGCGACGGCAAGCTGTCGGCCGAGGTGGCCATGGTCGACTTCACCGGGCGGCGCGTCGTGGCCGCCACTCGACCCGAGTGGCGGACGCGATGATCACCGTCGTCGGCTACGACGGCTCGCCGCTGCCGGTCGGCGCTAGCGCGGCCCTCGCTGCCGCGACCCTGGTGGTCGGCGGGGCGCGTCACTTGGCCGCCGCGCCGGTGCCGCCCGGCGCCCGTACGGTCGTCGTGGGCGACGTGCACGCGGCCGTCCGCGAGCTCGCCGCGCACGACGGCGACAGCGTGGTCCTCGCGAGCGGTGACCCGGGGTTCTTCGGCATCGTCCGGCGGCTGCGGGCGGCCGGGCTGACGCCCGTGGTAGTGCCCGCGGTGACGTCAGTGGCGCAGGCCTTCGCGCGGGTCGGGCTGCCCTGGGACGACGCCGTCGTGGTCAGCGCGCACGGCCGCGACCCGCGGCCGGCGCTCAACGCCTGCCGGGCCGCCGGCAAGGTGGCCGTCCTCACCGGGCCCGGCTGCGGACCCGCGGAGGTGGCCGCCGCCGTCGACGGCTGGTCGCGTGAGCTCGTGGTCGCCGAGTGCCTGGGCGAGCCCGGTGAGCGCGTCGTCCGCCTGCCGGTTGCCGAGGTGGCCGGGCGGGAGTGGGCCGATCCGAACGTCGTCCTCGTGCTGCGCGACGAGGGGATCGCCGCCGAGCCGGGCTGGCTCGTCGGAGCGCCGCCCGCCCCGGTCGGCTGGGCGCTGCCCGAAGCGGCGTACGCCCACCGCAACTCCATGATCACGAAGGCCGAGGTCCGCGCGCTGGTGCTGGCCCGGCTCGCCCCGCGTCTCGGCGAGCTCGTCTGGGACGTCGGGGCGGGCAGCGGCTCGGTCGCGGTCGAGTGCGCCCGCTTCGGCGCGGCGGTCGTCGCGGTCGAGCGC
>JALYMT010000356.1 GCA_030773555.1 Actinomycetota bacterium
GTGCCCGTGGCCGCGCCGGCGCCCTCGCCGACGCCGGTGACGCCCACCCCCGCGCTCCCCTCCGTCGCCGGCAGCACACCCCTCGCGCAGCCGGTGGCACCGACGACGTCGGCGGCCGGTCCGCCTCCTCCCGCAGCCCGAGCCCCAGCGGAACGGCAGCGACGCGGCGACCGCTGCCCACGGTGGCCGCACCCGAGCAGGGCGGGCGCTACTGGGCGGTGTTCGTGGCCGTGGCCGTCGAGCAGGACGACCCGAAGCTCCAGCGGGCGGCGGCGGACTCCGCGACGCGGGCTACGGGGCCCACGGCGAGGGCAGCCTCGCCTGCTTCCAGGGGCGATCCAGGCCCTCGGCCTGCCCCCCGACGCCGAGTACGCGGAGGTCGACGTCCTGTTCCGCGACCACGCGACCGCCGAGCTCTTCGTCCGGCAGTTCGGCCGGCCCGTCGAGGGCATCGCGGAGGTGCGCACCTTCTGCCGCGACTGAGCTCCGCTAGCGGGAGGTCATGACCTCGCGCATCAGCCGGGCCGTCTCGGAGGGCGTGCGCCCGACCTGCACCCCGACCGCTTCGAGCGCCTCCTGCTTGGCCTGCGCCGTGCCGGAGGAACCCGAGACGATGGCCCCGGCGTGGCCCATGGTCTTGCCTTCGGGGGCGGTGAAGCCGGCGACGTAGCCCACGACCGGCTTGGTCACGTGCTCGGCGATGTAGGCGGCGGCACGCTCTTCCGCGTCGCCGCCGATCTCGCCGATCATTACCACCCCGTCGGTGTCGGGATCGTCCTGGAAGGCCTGCAGGCAGTCGATGTGCGTGGTGCCGATGACCGGGTCGCCGCCGATGCCGACGCAGGTGGAGAAGCCGATGTCGCGCAGCTCGTACATCATCTGGTAGGTCAGCGTCCCCGACTTCGACACCAGTCCGATGCGCCCGGGCTTGGTGATGTCGGCGGGGATGATGCCCGCGTTGCTCGCGCCGGGGCTGATCAGGCCGGGGCAGTTCGGCCCGACGATGCGCGTGCTGCCGCTGCCGGCGGCGTACTGGAAGAAGGCGGCGGTGTCGTGCACCGGGACGCCCTCGGTGATCACGACGCACAGGGGCACGCCGGCGTCGACGGCCTCGATGACCGCCCCCTTGGTGAAGCGGGGCGGCACGAACACGACGGACACGTCGGCGCCGGTCTCCTTGACCGCCTCGCCGACGGAGTTGAACACCGGGATGCCCTCGACGTCCTGGCCGCCCTTGCCGGGGGTGACACCGGCGACGATGTCGGTGCCCGAGGCGCGCATGCGCCGGGTGTGCCGCCCACCCTCGGCGCCGGTGATGCCCTGCACCAGGACCTTGCTGGTGCCCGTGAGGAAGATCGCCATCGCTGCCCGCCCCCTACTTCGCCGCGCCGGCGAGCTCGGCGGCGCGCCGCGCCGCCCCGTCCATGGTGTCGACCTGTTCGATCAGCGGATGGGCGGCGTCGCTGAGGATGCGCCGGCCCTCCTCGGCGTTGTTGCCGTCGAGGCGGACGACGAGCGGCTTGCGCACGTCCTCGCCGCGGTCGTTCAGCAGCTGCAGGGCCTGCACGATGCCGGTGGCGACCGCGTCGCAGGCGGTGATGCCGCCGAACACGTTGACGAACACCGAGCGCACGTCGGCGTCGCCCAGGATGATCTCCAGGCCGTCGGCCATCACCTGCGCCGACGCGCCGCCGCCGATGTCGAGGAAGTTCGCGGGGCGTAGGCCGCCGAACTCCTCCCCGGCGTAGGCGACGACGTCGAGCGTGCTCATCACCAGCCCGGCGCCGTTGCCGATGATGCCGACCGCACCGTCGAGCTTGACGTAGTTGAGGTCCTTCTCGCGCGCCTTGGCCTCCAGCGGGTCGGTGGCTGCGCGGTCGACGTAGGCGCCGTGGTCGGGGTGGCGGAAGTCGGCGTTGTCGTCGAGGGTGACCTTGGCGTCGAGGGCCAGCACCCGCCCGCCGTCGACCTTGGCCATCGGGTTGACCTCGACGAGGGTGGCGTCCTCGGCGACGAAGACGCCCCAGAGCTTCTGCGCGAGCTCCTCGACCTGGTCGCGCACCTCGGCCGGGAACTTCGCCTGCTCGACGATGCTGCGGGCGAGGTCGGCGTCGATGCCGGTCAGCGCGTCGACGGGTACGCGGGCGAGCGCGTCGGGCTTGGTCGCGGCCACCTGCTCGATGTCCATGCCGCCTTCGACGGAGGCCATCGCCAGGAAGGTGCGCGCGGAGCGGTCGAGCAGGATCGAGAAGTAGTACTCCTCCTCGATGCCGATCGCCGGGGAGAGCATCACCCGACGCACCTCGTGACCCTTGATGTCGAGCCCGAGGATCTGCTCGGCCTTCGCCCGGGCGTCGTCGGCCCCGTCGGCGAGCTTGACGCCGCCCGCCTTGCCGCGTCCGCCGGTCTTCACCTGAGCCTTGACGACGACCCGTTCGGAGCCGCCGGCCTGCGCGCTCAGCTGGCGGGCGGCCTCGGGCGCCTCGTCGGGCGAGGTCGCGGTCACACCCGGGAGCACGGGCACCCCGTGCTTCTCGAAGAGCTCCCTGGCCTGGTGCTCGTACAGGTCCACTAGCAGTCCCTGGGTCGATGGTGTGGCGGCGAGCGTAGCGAGCTGCGGCAGCTGCCCGAAACTCGCCGGGACAGCCCTGGCCTGATCACTCACGTACTCTTCGCCGACGTGGCCGTCTCCGCCATTCCCCCGGGCTCCCGAAGCCACGCCGCCCTCGTCGAAGCGGTCGACCCGGTGCAGCCGGCGTCGCCGCCGCGGGCCGGCCGCACGCTGCTGCTGATCCTGCTCGCGTGCCTGGCCCTGGCGCTGGCCTCCCTGCTCGTCCCCGCCACCGCGCTGTACGACCCGATGGCCTGGCTGCTCTGGGGTCGCGACGTCGCCCAGCTCGACCTGGACACCTCCGGTCGGGGACCGGCGTGGAAGCCCCTGCCCGTGCTGGTGGACGCCGCCCTGGCCGGCCTGGGCTCCGCGGCCGTGCCCGCCTGGTTGGTCGTGGCGCGCACCGGGGCCCTGCTGGCCCTCGCCCTCGCCTACCGGCTGGCGGCCGACCTCGCCGGTCCGGTCGCCGGCGTCGTGGCCGCGGTCGTCCTCGCCGGCAGCACCGACTATCTGGGTGCGTTGCTGCTCGGGGCCATGTCGGAGCCGCTGCTGGTGCTGCTCAGCCTGCTCGCACTGGAGCGCGCCATAGCCGGGCGGACCGGCGGGGCGCTCGCCGCGCTCACGGCAGCGGCGCTCGTCCGCCCGGAGGTGTGGCCCTTCCTCGGCGCCTACGGGCTGCTGGTGTGGATGCGCGAACCGCGCCGACGCGGGCAGCTGGTCGCCCTCGCGGGGCTGCAGCTGCTGCTCTGGTTCGGAGCGGAGCAGTGGGGCAGCGGCGACCCGCTGCGCTCCTCGCACCGCGCCGGCGTGCCCAGTGAGGGCGGGCCGCTGCTGACCGACTGGCCGGCCCTGGCCGTGCTGGAGAGCGCGATCGCCCAGGTGCCGGCCGTGGCCTGGCCGGGGGTGGTCGTCGCCGCTGTCACGACCGCGGCCGCCGCGGGAACGGGGAGGTGGGAAGCCCGCGAGCGGCTCCGGGTGGGGTTGGTCGTCCTCGGCGCCAGCTGGGCCGCCGTGGTCGCCGCCATGACCGCCGCGGGCGTGTCCTCCGGCGACCAGCGCTACCTGCTGGTCACCGCCGGCTGCGCGGCCGCGCTCGCCGGTGCGGGCTGGGTGCAGGTCGGCGGCTGGATCGCTCGTTCGCTGCGCTCGGGGGGGCGGTCGAGGCCCGCCGCCGGGCCGGCCTGTGCCCTCGTCGCGGTCGGGCTGCTCGCCGCCAGCTCGCCCGAGGCAGGCGGGCGGG
>JALYMT010000357.1 GCA_030773555.1 Actinomycetota bacterium
CCGGGTGAACAGGAAGCCGTCGGGGCCGCCCGGGCCGGCGACGTAGAGGCCGATGACGGCGGCGAGCATGAGCAGCCCGCCGAAGAGGCTGTAGAGGAGGAACTTCACCGCGGCGTACGAACGCCGCGGCCCGCCGAAGCTGCCGATGAGGAAGTACATCGGGATCAGCATCGCCTCGAAGAAGACGTAGAACAGGAAGACGTCGACCGCGGCGAACACCCCGATCATCGCGGTCTCGAGCACGAGGAGCAGCGCGAAGAACGTCTGCTCGCGGCGACCGCCCCGCCCGCCGACGGTGTCGCGGACGTCGTGCCAGGACGCCAGGATGCACACCGGGGTGAGCACCGCGGCGAGCGCGACGAGCACGAGGGCGATGCCGTCGACACCCACGGCGTAGCTGACGCCGAAGGCCGGGATCCAGGCGTGCTGCTCGACGAACTGGAACTGCGGCCCGGCGGGGTCGAAGGCCAGGCCGAGCGCGACCGTGCCGGCGAGCACGACGAGGGAGACCAGCAGCGCCAGCTGCTTGGCCAGCAGCTCGCGGCCGCGGGGCACGAAGGCGACCGCGAGGGCGCCGAGCAGCGGCAGGCCGCCGAGGACGGTGAGCCAGGGGAGGTCGGTCATGGGCGCCTTCTCACAGCCTCACGAGGAGCAGGCCCGCGACCACGAGGGCGGCGCCCCCGGCCATCGACAGGGCGTAGGAGCGGACGAAGCCGGACTGCAGCCGCCGGACCCGGGCCGAGGTGCCCCCCAGCGTCGCCGCCAGGCCGTTCACCGCGCCGTCGATGCCGCGGTTGTCGGCGTAGACGAGCAGGCGGGTGAGGTACTGCCCCGGACGCATCAGGACCGACTCGTTGAACGCGTCCTGGTAAAGGTCGCGACGGGCGGCGACGGTGACTGGGGAGACCCGGGCGGGAGCGGCGGCCGGCACCGGGAGGCGGCCGTACTGCAGGTAGGCCAGGGCGGCGCCCAGGGCGACGAACGCCAGGGTGGCGGCCGAGATCACCCAGACCGGCACGGCCAGCTCCCCCTCGGCGTGCGGGACGACGGGCTCGAGCCAGTGCACGAAGCGCTCCCCGAGCACGAGGAACGCGCCGGCGACGGCCGAGCCGACCGCCAGCACGATCATGGGCACGGTCATCACCGCGGGCGACTCGTGCGGGTGCACGTCCTCGGTCCAGCGGCGTGAGCCGGCGAAGGTCATGAGCATCAGCCGGGTCATGTAGAACGCGGTGATGCCGGCGCCCAGCAGCGCCACGGCGCCGAAGACCGGCCCCTGCCAGCCGGGCACCGAGAACGCCGACTCGATGATCGCGTCCTTGGACCAGAAGCCCGAGAACGGCGGCACGCCGATGATCGCCAGCCAGCCGAGCGCGAAGGTCGCGGTCGTGACCGGCAGCAGCCGCCCGAGCCCCCCGAACCGGCGCATGTCGACGGTGTCGTTGGTCGCGTGCATCACCGACCCGGCGCCGAGGAACATGCCGGCCTTGAAGAAGCCGTGGGTGAGCAGGTGCACGATCGCGAAGACGTAGCCCGCGGCGCCCAGCCCGGCGGCCAGGACCATGTAGCCGATCTGGCTCATCGTGGAGGCGGCGAGGGTCTTCTTGATGTCGTCCTTGGCGCATCCAACGACCGCGCCGAACAGCAGCGTGATCGCGCCGACGACGAGGACGACCGTACGGGCGGACGGGCTGAGGTCGAAGATCACGTGCGAGCGCACGATGAGGTAGACCCCCGCGGTGACCATGGTGGCCGCGTGGATCAGCGCCGAGACCGGCGTCGGGCCGGCCATCGCGTCGCCCAGCCAGGACTGCAGCGGGAACTGCGCCGACTTGCCGCACGCGCCGAGCAGCAGCATCAGCCCGATGGCCGCCAGCACCCCCTGCCCAGCGGCCGGTGCCGCGGCGAACACGCCCTCGAAGTCGAGCCGCCCGAACTGCACAAACATGATCATGATGGCGATCGACAGCCCGACGTCGCCGACGCGGTTGACGACGAAGGCCTTCTTCGCGGCCGCGGCGTAGCTGGCGTTGTAGCTCCAGAAGCCGATCAGCAGGTACGACGCCAGGCCGACGCCCTCCCAGCCCACGTAGAGCAGGAGGTAGTTCTCGGCCAGGACGAGCAGCAGCATGGCCGCCACGAAGAGATTGAGGTAGCCGAAGAAGCGCCGGCGGTCGGGGTCGTGGGCCATGTAGCCGATGGAGTAGACGTGGATCAGCGACCCGACGAAGGTCACCAGGAGCACGAACGACATCGACAGCGGGTCGAGCAGCAGGGCTGCGTCGGCGTCGAAGCGGCCCACCGTGATCCAGTCGAACAGGTGCTGCTCGACGATGCGCTCCTCGGCGTCGCGGCCGAGCAGGCCGACGAACAGCGCGGCGCCGACCACGAAGGCCGCCCAGGACAGCGCCGTGGCCAGCAGGTGGCCGAAGGCGTCCGTGCGCCGCCCGCCGAGCAGCAGCACGACGGCGCCGAGCAGGGGCAACGCGACGAGCAGCCAGGTGAGCGAGAAGACGCCGCTGGCGGCCACCGCGTGCGCGGTCTCCGACTCGATAGCGAGCAGGGTCATGCCGCGCCTCTCAGTACTTCAGCAGGTTCGCGTCGTCGACGGAGGCCGACCGGCGCGTACGGAAGATCGTGACGATGATGGCCAGCCCGACGACGACCTCGGCCGCGGCGACGACCATCACGAAGAACGCCACGATCTGGCCGTCGAGGGTGCCCGACAGCCGCGCGAAGGCGACGAAGGCGAGGTTCGAGGCGTTGAGCATGAGCTCGATGCACATGAACACGACGATCGCGTTGCGCCGCAGCAGCACACCAGCGGCGCCGATCGAGAAGAGCAGCGCGGAGAGGTAGACGTAGTTGAGGACGTTCACCGGCGCACCCCGCCGTAGCGTGACTCGTCGGCGGGCCGGTCGCGATCGGCGCTGACGCCGGGTCCCCGCTGGGGGTCGGCGCGGCGCAGGTCGGGCGCCGCCGGGACCGCCTCGATCGCGGGGACGTCGTCGGCGAGCTCGGCCGGGGACCGGACGTCACCGCGGACGTCGAGCGCGCGGGGCACCGACAGCGCGCTCGGGCTCCCGTCGGGCAGCAGCGCGGGCGTGTCGACCGCGTTGTGGCGGGCGTAGACCCCCGGCGCGGGCAGCGGCGGACCGGAGGCGCCGGCCTCCAGGGAGCGGAAGCGGGCCTCCGCCCGCTCCCGCTGAGTAGGCGCAGGCGTCTGGCGCTCCCGGTGGGCCAGCACCATGCCGGCCAGGGCCGCGGTGATCAGCAGGGCGCTGGTGACCTCGAACACGAACACGTAGCGGGTGAAGATGAGCTGCGCGACGGCCTCCACGTTGCCGGGGGCGTTGGCTGCCGCCAGGCCACCGGACCCGGCGGTGCCCCCCACCGGGAACCGGCTTCGCCCGAGGGCGAGGATGAGCAGCAGGCCGAAGCCGAGGGCGGCGAGGACGCCGGCGACCCGCTGCCCCCGCAGGGTCTCCACCAGAGAGTCGGAGGCGTCGACCCCGACGAGCATGAGCACGAACAGGAACAGCATCATCACTGCGCCGGTGTAGACGACGACTTGGACGACGCCCAGGAACGGCGCCTCGGAGGCGAGGTAGAGCACCGCCAGGCACATCATCGTGAGCGCCAGCAGCAGCGCGGAGTGCACCGCCTTCTTCGTGATCAGCAGGCCGAGGGCCGCGAGCACCGCGACGGGCGCGAGCACCCAGAAGGTGACGGCCTCGCCGGTGCCGGTCTGCAGCGCGAGCGTCATCGGGTGTGCACCTCTCCCAGCGCGGGACGCATGGCGTCCTCGGCGGGCGTCTCGGCGGAGCGCTCGTCAGCGGCGGCGTCGCCGGGGACGCCGGCGGGGCGGTGCTGCTCGATCCACGCGGCCTGCTCGGGGGTCGCCTCGCGTACGGTCCCCGCGTAGTAGTTCTTCTCGGTCGCGCCGGGGACCATGGGGTGCGGCGGGGCGAGCATGCCGGGCAGCAGCGGCCCGAGCAGGTCCTTCTTCTCGTAGATGAGCGTGTCGCGGCGGGCGTCGGCGAGCTCGTACTCGTTGCTCATGGTCAGCGCCCGGGTGGGGCAGGCCTCGATGCACAGCCCGCAGAAGATGCAGCGCAGGTAGTTGATCTGGTAGACGCGGCCGTAGCGCTCCCCTGGGGAGTAGCGCTCGGCGGGGGTGTTGTCGGCACCCTCGACGTAGATGGCGTCGGCCGGGCACGCCCAGGCGCACAGCTCGCAGCCGATGCACTTCTCCAGCCCGTCGGGGTGCCGGTTCAGCACGTGCCGGCCGTGGTAGCGCGGCGCCGTCGGGCGCTTCTCCTCGGGATACTGCTCGGTGTTGACCTTCTTGAACATGGTCGCGAAGGTCACCCCGAAGCCCTTCACGGGCGCGAACATGTCGCTGAGGTCAGGCACGGGTCGTCGTCCTCTGGTCGTCGCGCAGCGGGTCGTCGGCCTGCCCGCGCAGGGTCACGGGCTGCTGGCCGGGCAGCGGGGGCACCGGATAGCCCCCCGCCATGGCGTCGAAGCGGTCGCGCTGGCGGTCGCGCTGGGCGTCCCGGCGTCGCTGCTCCTGGCTGGGCTCCGGCGTCGCGTCGCGGGAGCGCCGCGCCTCGAGCAGGTCGTAGCCCACGAGCAGCGCCAGCGCGACGCCGAGGCCGACGGCGCCGTAGACCAGGACCTGGCTGCGGTCGACGCCGAGCTGCCCGCCGGTGAGCACGCGGATCGCGGCCACGACGAGAATCCAGCCGAGGGAGACCGGAATGAGCAGCTTCCAGCCCAGGGCCATGAACTGGTCGTAGCGCAGCCGCGGCAGCGTGCCCCGCAGCCAGACGAAGACGAACATCATGACCATCACCTTGGCGGCGAACCAGAGCAGCGGCCACCAACCGGTCGCGGCGCCGTCCCAGATCGAGATGGGCCAGATCGGGCGCCACCCGCCGAGGAAGAGCGTCGTCGCGAGCGCCGAGACGGTGATCATGTTGACGTACTCGGCGAGGAAGAACACCGCGAACTTCAGCGAGGAGTACTCGGTGTGGAAGCCGCCGACCAGCTCGCCCTCGGACTCCGGCAGGTCGAACGGCGCCCGGTTGGTCTCCCCCACCATCGAGACGAGATAGACGACGAAGGACGGCGCGAGGGCGAGGGCGTACCACAGGCTGCCCTGCGCCTCGACGATCTCGGCGGTGGACATCGACCCGGCGTAGAGGAACACCGCGACGAACGACAGCCCCATTGCGACCTCGTACGAGATCATCTGCGCCGAGGACCGCAGGCCGCCCAGCAGAGGGTAGGTCGACCCCGAGGACCAGCCCGCCAGCACGATGCCGTAGATGCCGATCGAGGCGACGGCGACGATGTAAAGCACCGCGACGGGGAAGTCGGCCAGCTGCAGCACCGTGCGCTCGCCGAAGATGGAGACCTCGGGCCCGAACGGGATCACGGCCAGGGCGAGGAACGCGGGGATCGTCGCCAGGATCGGGGCGAGGACGAAGACCACGCGGTCGGCGGCCCGGGGGATCAGGTCCTCCTTGAGGCCGAGCTTGATGCCGTCGGCCAGGCCCTGCAGCAGCCCGAACGGCCCGGTGCGGTTGGGGCCGAGGCGCATCTGCATGCGGGCCACCACCCGCCGCTCGAACCACATGATGAACAGCACCGCCAGGACGACGCCGCCGAAGATGGCGACCGCCTTGAGCACCGGCATCCACCACGGGTCGTCGGCGAGCAGCTGTTCCGCGCGGCTCTGGACGGCGAGGTTCTGCACGGCGAGCAGGACGCTTTCGTTGCCGCTCACGCGCCACCTCCGGCTCGAATCGTGACCAGGACGCCGGCGTCGACGCCCAAGGTGCGCCGCACCTGGGAGCCGGCCGAGTTGGTCGGCAGCCAGACGACCCCGTCGGGCATCTCGGTGAGCGCGAGCGGCAAGGTGATCGTCCCGCGCGCGGTCTGCACGCTCACCGGCGTCCCCTCGGCGGCGCCGATCTCGGCGGCGGTCTCGGCCGAGAGCCGGACCCGGGCGGCCTTGGCGGTGGCGGCGAGGAACGGCTCGCCGTCCTGCAGGCGCCCCAGGTCGAGCAGGTGCGGCCAGGTCGCCAGCAGGGCCTGCCCGGCGCCGGGACGGGTGGGACCGGAGGCGGTCACCGAGGGGACCGGCACCCGGGCGCCCTCCCACGCGCCGAGCTCGGCGAGCTCGGCGCGGGCTGCGGCCACGTGCGGCAGGCCCAGCGTCACGCCCATCTCGTCGGCGAGCCCGTGCAGCACGCGGCCGTCGGTCATCGACGTGGCGCCGCGCAGCACCTCCTCGAAGGGGCGCTCGCGGCCCTCCCAGTCGACGAAGGTGCCGGCCTTCTCGACCGCGGGAGCGACAGGCAGCACGACCGAGGCTCGCTCGGTCACCGCGCTGGGCCGCTGCTCGAGGCTGACCAGGACCGGGACGGCCTCCAGCGCGGCGAGGGCCAGTGCCGGATCGGGCAGGTCGTAAGGGTCGACCCCGGCGACGACGAGACCGGCGAGCCGGCCCTCGGCGGCGGCGGTGAGGATGGCGGCGGTGTCGCGTCCGACCCCGCTGGGCAGCGCGTCGACGCCCCACACCGTGCCCACGTCGACCCGGGCGGCGGGATCGCCGATCGGGCGCCCGCCGGGGAGCAGCGTGGGGAAGGCCCCCGCCTCGAGCGCAGCGCGCTCTCCGGCGCGCCGGGGAACCCAGCCCAGGCGGGCGCCGGTGGCCTGGGCGAGACGGGCCGCTGCGGACAGCCCGCCGGGCACCCCCGCCAGCCGCTCGCCCACCAGGACGATCGCGCCCGGGGTACGCAGCAGCCGCGCGGCGTCGGATTCGACCTCGTCCAGGGCGGCGCTCGGCGACCCGTCGGCGAGCGCGTCGAGCAGCTCCGGCTCCAGGCCCGGCACGGTCAGCAGCAGCCGGCCGAGGGTCTTCTGCAGGCCGCGGCTGGCGTAGGGCGCGACCCCGAAGACCTGCGTGCCGCTGCGGCGGGCGCCCTTGCGCAGCCGGAGAAAGACGATGGGCGAGTCCTCCTCGGGCTCGAACCCGACGAGCAGCACCGCCGGCGCGGTCTCGAGGTCGGCGTAGGTGACCGCCCCCGGCGCCTCGGGCGAGTGTCCCGCCACCAGGGCGGCGAGGAAGTCGGTCTCCTCGGCCGAGTGCGGGCGGGCGCGGAAGTCGACGTCGTTGGTGCCGAGCACCACCCGGGCGAACTTGCCGTACGCGTAGGCGTCCTCGAGGGTCAGGCGACCACCCACGATCACCCCGATCCCGGATCGGCCCTCGGCCCCGGCGCGGGCGGCGAGCAGGCCCTGCGCGGCCTCGTGCAGCGCGTCGGGCCACGACGTCGGCACGAGCGTGCCGTCGTCCTCGCGGACCATCGGCGCGGTCAGCCGGTCCTGCGCCGCGGCGTACTGGAAGGCCCAGCGGCCCTTGTCGCAGTTCCACTCCTCGTTGACCTCGGGTGCCTCACCGGCGAGCCGGCGCAGCACCCGGCCACGCCGGTGGTCGGCGCGCATCTCGCAGCCCGAGGCGCAGTGCTCGCAGGTGAACGAGCTGGAGACCAGGTCGAACGGGCGGGCACGGAAGCGGTACTGCGCGCCGGTCAGCGCCCCCACGGGGCAGATCTGGACGGTGTTGCCCGAGAAGTAGGACTCGAAGGGCTGCTTGTCGTAGATGCCGACCTGCTGCAGGGCGCCGCGCTCGAGCAGCTCGATGAACGGGTCGCCGGCCACCTGGGCGGAGAAGCGGGTGCAGCGCGCGCACAGCACGCAGCGCTCCCGGTCGAGCAGGACCTGAGCGGAGATGTTCACCGGCTTCGGATAGGTGCGCTTGACGCCCTCGAACCGGCTCTCCGACCGGCCGTTGCTCATCGCCTGGTTCTGCAAGGGGCACTCGCCACCCTTGTCGCAGACGGGGCAGTCGAGCGGATGATTGATCAGCAGCAGCTCCATCACGCCCTGCTGGGACTTGTCGGCGACGGGCGAGGTGAGCTGGGTGCGCACCACCATGCCCTCGGCGACGGTCGTCGTGCACGAGGCGGCCGGCTTGGGCAGCCCGCGGCCGTTGCCGGCGTCGACGACCTCGACCAGGCACTGGCGGCAGGCTCCCACCGGGTCGAGCAGGGGGTGGTCGCAGAAGCGGGGGATCTGGATGCCGAGCAGCTCCGCGGCGCGGATGACGAGCGTCCCCTTCGGCACTTCGATGCTGAAGCCGTCGATCGTGACGGTGACGGTGTCGGCGCGCTTCTGCACCTCGGCGCCCGCAGCGGCGCCGGAGGTCGAGCCGGGCTGCGGCGGCGGAGCCGGCTTGCTGGAGGTGACGGTCATGAGGTGAGAACTCCGGGAAGGGGGCCACCCGCGGCGGCGGGGGCGAAGGCGGTCGAGAGGCCGGGGTCGAAGGGGCATCCCCCGCCGGTGTAGTGGGCCACGTACTCGTCGCGGAAGTGCGCGATCGAGGAGGTGATCGGGCTGGTGGCGCCGTCACCGAGGGCGCAGAACGAGCGGCCCAGGATGTTGTCGGCGAGGTCGAGCAGCTTCTCCAGGTCGGCCGCCGAGCCCTCGCCGGCCTCGAGGCGCTCGAGGATCTGCACCAGCCACCAGGTGCCCTCCCGGCACGGCGTGCACTTGCCGCAGGACTCGTGGGCGTAGAACTCGGTCCAGCGCAGCACGGCCCGCACCACGCACGTGGTCTCGTCGAAGACCTGCAGGGCCTTGGTGCCGAGCATCGAGCCGGCGCCGCCGACCCCCTCGTAGTCGAGGGGGACGTCGAGGTGCTCGGCGGTCAGCAGCGGCGTGGACGACCCGCCGGGGGTCCAGAACTTCAGCTCGTGACCCTCGCGCACGCCTCCGGAGAGCTCGAGCAGCTCCCGCAGCGTCACGCCCAGCGGCGCTTCGTACTGTCCCGGCCGCCGCACGTGCCCCGACAGGGAGTAGAGGGTGAACCCGGGGGACTTCTCCGAGCCCATCGAGCGGAACCAGTCGACGCCGTTGGCCACGATCGGCGGCACGCTGGCGATGGACTCCACGTTGTTGATGACCGTCGGGGAGCCGTAGAGCCCCGCGACCGCGGGGAACGGCGGGCGCAGCCGGGGCTGGCCGCGGTAGCCCTCGAGCGAGTCGAGCAGCGCGGTCTCCTCGCCGCAGATGTAGGCACCGGCGCCGGCGTGCACGACGACCTCGCAGTCGAAGCCGGAGCCGAGGATGTCGCGTCCGGCGAAGCCCGCCTCGTACGCCTCGCGGACCGCGTTCTGCAGCCGGCGCAGCACGTGCACGACCTCTCCGCGGACGTAGATGAACGCCGTGCCGGCGCGAATCGCGTACGCGGAGATGAGCACGCCCTCCACGAGCTGGTGGGGGGCGGCCATCATCAGGGGAATGTCCTTGCAGGTGCCGGGCTCGCTCTCGTCGGCGTTCACCACGAGGTAGTGCGGCTTGCCGTCACCCTGCGGGATGAAGCCCCACTTCATGCCGGTGGGGAAGCCGGCACCGCCACGCCCCCGCAGGCCGGAGTCCTTGACCAGCGAGATGACCTCGTCCGGGCTCATGCTCAGGGCATGGCGCAGCGCGGCGTAGCCGTGGTGGCGCCGGTAGGTGTCGAGCGTCCACGACTGCGGCTCCGCCCAGGTGCGGCTGAGCACCGGCGTGAGGGACATCACGACTTCTTCTCCTGCTGCTGCGAAGCGGCCGGTTGGGAATTGGCGGGGTCGCTCGCCGAGGTGGCCACGCCCGCGTCGCTGCTGCTCGGCCCGGCCCGGCCGTCACCGGTGGGCCGGCCGTAGCCGGTGGGGCTGGTCGTGGCGATCTCCTCGGCGGGTGCGTCGCGCCCGGGCCCCCGGCTGGTGTCGACCCGGTCCCCGTCGTGCTGGGCGGCGGCCAGGGCGTGGCCGGCGAGCGTCGCCGGGCCGGCGGAGACGCCCTCGTCGGCTCGCCCGTCGTAGAACCCGGCGAGCACCCGCGAGATCTCCCGGAACGTGCCGAGGGAGGCCCCCCGGCTGGGCTGGGGGATGTCGCCGGCCCGGAGGCGGTCGACCAGCTCGACCGCGCTCTCGGGGGTCTGGTTGTCGAAGAACTCCCAGTTCACCATGACCACCGGGGCGTAGTCGCATGCGGCGTTGCACTCGAGGTGCTCGACGCTGACCGTGCCGTCATCGGTCGTGCCGTCGGGTCCGACGCCGGGGTGGGCGCGCAGCCGGGCGTAGATGGCGTCGCCGCCGAGGACCGCGCAGAGGGTGTTGGTGCAGACTCCCACCGTGTAGTCGCCGCCGGGACGCCGCTTGTACATGGTGTAGAAGGTCGCGACCGCGCTCACCTCGGCGGTGGTCAGGTCGAGCATGCGCGCGCAGAATTCTATGCCGTCGGAGCTGACGAAGCCCTCCTCGGCCTGCACGAGGTGCAGCATCGGCAGCAGGGCCGAGCGCGACTTCGGATAGCGGCCGACGATGGTCTTGGCGTCGGTCTCGAGCCGGGCGAGGACGTCGCGGTCGAGCAGCGGGCGCGCAGCGGGCGTACGGGCACCGGCGCCTCCGGCCGTGACCGCCTCCGCGTCGGCGGCGAGGCCGCCGGTGGGGTCGATGGTGAGCTCGCCATCCTCGTCCGGGCCGCGCCACTGCGGGCCGACGGCGGTGCTCATCGGTCGACCCCGCCCATGACCGGGTCGATGGAGGCGACCGCGGCGATCACGTCGGCGACCTGTCCGCCCTCGGTCATCGCGGCCGTGGACTGCAGGTTGGTGAACGAGGGGTCGCGGAAGTGCACCCGGTAGGGGCGGGTGCCGCCGTTGCTCACCAAGTGCACGCCGAGCTCCCCGCGCGGGGACTCGATCGGCACGTACACCTGCCCGGCGGGCACCCGGAAGCCCTCGGTGACCAGCTTGAAGTGGTGGATCAGGGCCTCCATGGACTCACCCATGATGTGCCGGATGTGGTCGAGGGAGTTGCCGAGGCCGTCGCCGCCGAGCGCGAGCTGCGCCGGCCAGGCGACCTTCTTGTCCGCCACCATGACGGGGCCGGGCCGCAGCCGGTCGAGGCACTGCTCCACGATCCGCAGCGACTGCTTCATCTCCTCGACGCGGATGCGGAAGCGGCCGTACGCGTCGCAGGTGTCCCAGGTCGCGACCTCGAAGTCGTAGGTCTCGTATCCGCAGTACGGCTGGGTCTTGCGCAGGTCCCACGGCAGCCCGGTGGAGCGCAGGACCGGCCCGGTGATGCCGAGGGCCATGCAGCCGGTGAGGTCGAGGTAGCCGACCCCCTGGGTGCGCGCCTTGAAGATGGGGTTCTCGTTGCAGAGGTCCTCGTAGTCGCCGAGGCGCCGGCGCAGCAGCTCGACCGTCTCGCGTACCTTGTCGACCGCACCGGGCGGGAGGTCCTGGGAGACGCCGCCCGGGCGGACGTACGAGTGGTTCATGCGCAGGCCGGTGATCATCTCGAACACGTCGAGGATCAGCTCGCGCTCGCGGAAGCCGATCGTCATCACCGTGAGCGCACCGATCTCCATGCCGCCGGTGGCGAGGGCGACCAGGTGCGAGGCGACCCGGTTGAGCTCCATCAGCATCACCCGGAGCACGGTGGCCCGCTCCGGGACCTGCTCGGTGATCCCGAGCAGCTTCTCCACCGCCAGGCAGTAGCCGGTCTCGTTGAAGAACGGCGCCAGGTAGTCCATGCGGGTCACGAACGTGACGCCCTGGGTCCAGTTGCGGTACTCGGCGTTCTTCTCGATGCCGGTGTGCAGATAGCCGATGCCGCAGCGGGTCCCGGCCACGGTCTCGCCCTCGAGCTCGAGGATGAGCCGGAGCACGCCGTGGGTGGACGGGTGCTGCGGGCCCATGTTGACGACGATCTGCTCGTCGGGGGACTCGGCAAGCCCGGCGGTGATCGAATCCCAGTCCTGGCCGCTGACCGTGTAGACGCGGCCCTCGGCCGGGCCGCCGCCGGTCGCGTACGCGTCGGGGGATTCGGTGGAGGTGAAGGAAGTGGCCATCAGCTGCTGTAGACCCTGCGCTCGTCGGGAGGCGGCACCAGGGCGCCCTTGTATTCGACCGGGATGCCGCCGAGGGGGTAGTCCTTGCGCTGCGGGTGCCCGGGCCAGTCGTCGGGCATGAGGATGCGGGCGAGGGCCGGATGGCCCTCGAAGACGATGCCGAGCATGTCCCAGGCCTCGCGCTCGGCCCAGTCGTTGGCGGGGTAGACGCGTACGACCGAGGGGATGCGCGGGTCGGCGTCGGGGCAGGTCACCTCGACCCGCACCCGCCGGTTGTGGGTGATCGACAGCAGCGGATAGACGGCGTGCAGCTCGCGCCCCTCGTCGTCGAGGTAGTGCACGCCGCTCACGCCGAGGCACATCTCGAAGCGCAGCGACGGCGTGTCGCGCAGCGTCTGCATCACTCCGACGAGGTGCTCGCGGCGGACGAAGAAGGTGATCTCCCCGCGGTCGATCACGACGGCCTCGATGGCCTCGTCGGCCGCCGGCAGGTAGCGCGTCAGCTCCTCGGCCACCTCGTCGTACCAGCCGCCGTACGGGCGCGCGGCCGGGGCCGGCAGCTGCACGCTGCGCACCAGGCCGCTGTAGCCGGAGGTGTCGCCGGTGCCCTTGACACCGAACATGCCGCGGCCCACGCCGATGGTCTCACCGGGGCGCACGCTCGCCTCGGCCTCGGCCTGGGCGCTGGAATGCGCCTGGGGAGCGCTCACCGCCTTTTCGCGGTCGGCGCTCGTGCTGTCGGTCGAGTTCATCGCAGCAGCCCGTGGGCCTGCGCCAGGGGCGGCGCGGCGAGGGCGGCAGCCTCGGTCTCCTGCGCGATGCGCTCGCGGTTGGCCCCCAGCGGCTCCTGCCGGATCTGGTCGTGCAGCCGCAGGATCGCGTACTGCAGCATCTCCGGGCGCGGCGGGCAGCCGGGCAGGTAGATGTCGACGGGGACGATGTGGTCGACGCCCTGCACGATCGCGTAGTTGTTGAACATGCCGCCGCTCGAGGCGCACACGCCCATGGCCAGCACCCACTTGGGGTTGGCCATCTGGTCGTACACCTGACGCACCACGGGACCCATCTTCTGGCTGACCCGCCCGGCGACGATCATCAGGTCGGCCTGGCGGGGGGACGCGCGGAAGACCTCCATGCCGAAGCGGGCCAGGTCGTAGCGGCCCGCGCCGGTGGCCATCATCTCGATCGCGCAGCAGGCCAGGCCGAAGGTCGCGGGCCACAACGAGCTCTGCCGGGCGACGCCGGCCATCTTCTCCACCGTGGTGAGCAGGAAGCCGCTCGGCAGCTTCTCCTCGATTCCCATCCGAGATCCTCCGGTCAGTCCCAGTCGAGCGGTCAGTCCCAGTCGAGACCGCCGCGCCGCCAGACGTAGGCGTACGCGGCGAGCAGCGTGACGATGAACAGGGTCATCTCGACGAGTCCGAAGACCCCCATGGCGTCGAACGTGACGGCCCACGGGTAGAGGAAGACGATCTCGATGTCGAAGATGATGAAGAGCATGGCCGTGAGGTAATACTTCACCGGGAAGCGCCCGCCGCCGGGCGCCTGTGGCGTGGGCTGGATGCCGCACTCGTAGGCGTCGAGCTTGGCCCGGTTGTAGCGCCTGGGACCGCTCAGCGCGCCGGCGACGATCGAGAAGACCGCGAAGCCCGCGGCGACCAGGCCGAGCACGAGGATCGGCACGTAGGAGTTCATGCGCGCAGACCTCCATCGCGGCGGGGGGGAATCGAAGAGCGAGCGGAAGATGGCGACGCAGGTGTGTGGCTGGCGGCCGCGGGGTACGTGAAAGGCTTGGCCATCAGGGCCGTCGTGGCCAGTGTACGGGGGGCTGCAGAGCGCGTCATCCCGGCGCCCGGCACGCCGAGGCCCGACACGCCGAAGCCTTCGACGCCAAGGGCCGTCATGCCGACGGCACCGCCTTGGTCAGCCCGTTGATGACGCGGTCCATTGCGTCGCCGCCCCGCGGGTCGGTCAGGTTGGCGAGCAGCTTCAGCGTGAAGCGCATCAGCGTGGTGCGTGGCAGCCCGTGCTTGGTCGCGGCCTGCATCACGCGCGGGTCGCCGATGAGCCGCACGAAGATGCGACCGAGGGTGTAGTAGCCGCCGTACGCGTCGCGCAGCGCTTGCGGATAGGCCTGCAGCGCGCGCTCGCGCTCCGCGTCGCGGCGGCGCGCCAGGGCCTGCGTGACCACATCGGCGGCCAGCTCGCCGGACTCCAGGGCGTAGGCGATGCCCTCCCCGTTGAACGGGTTGACCATGCCGCCGGCGTCGCCGACGAGCAGCACGCCACGGGTGTAGTGCGGCGTGCGGTTGAAGCCCATGGGCAGCGCGGCCCCGCGGACGGGGGCGGTGCGGTTGCCCTCGCGGAAGCCCCACTCCTCCGGGGTCGCGTCGAGCCAACGCCGCAGCAGCAGCCGGTAGTCGACGTTCTGGAAGGCGGTGGAGGTGTTGAGGATGCCGAGTCCGACGTTGCTCGTGCCGTCACCCATCCCGAAGACCCAGCCGTAGCCCGGCAGCAGCTTCGGGGCACCCGAGGAGCTGTCCCAGAGCTCCAGCCACGACTCGAGCCAGTCGTCGTAGGAGCGCGGCGTGCGGTAGTAGGTGCGCACCGCGACCCCCATCGGGCGGTCGTCGCGCTTGCGCAGGCCGAGGCTCAGGCCGAGGCGGGCACTGTTGCCGTCGGCGGCCACCACGAGCGGCGCCCGATAGGTGCGCTCCGCCCCGCCGTCGCCGGCAGCGCGGGTGCTCACCCCCACGACCCGGCCGCTGCGCTCGTCGAGCACGGGTGCGGTGACCGTGGTGCCCTCGTACAGCCGCACGCCCGCCTTCTGCGCCTGGGAGGCCAGCAGCTGGTCGAAGTCGATCCGCGGCCGGACCAGGCCGTACGAGGGATAGCTGGCGAGCTCGGGCCACTCCAGCTCCAGGCGGTGCCCGCCGCCGAGGATGCGCAGGCCGCGATTGTGCAACCAGCCTGCTCCGGGGCGAGTGTCGATGCCCATGCGGACCAACGAGCGGACGGCTCGCGGGGTGAGGCCGTCGCCGCAGACCTTCTCGCGCGGAAAGGACGTCTTCTCCAGCAGCAGGACGTCGAGGCCGGCCTGCGCGAGGTGGTAGGCGGTCGCCGAGCCGGCCGGGCCGGCGCCCACCACGACGACGTCGGCGTCGGCGGGTGCCGAGCCGGCGGCAGCGGGGCGAGAAGGTGCGTTCACGGCTCCCCACCATCGACAGGCGACTCTTGCGTAGAGCAGGCGGCCAGGGGTTTGTGAACATGTTCACAAGGGCCGCCGCTGGCAAGTCTACGCCGCAGCAAACAGCGGCCCGGCCCCGGTTGGGGCCAGGCCGCTGGCCTGCTGGGGGAGCGGGAACTCAGCTCTTGAAGACGTCCTTGATGTTCTCGCCGGCCTGCTTGACGTTGGCGCCCGCCTGGTCGGTCTGACCCTCGGCCTGCAGCTGCTCGTCGTCGCTGGCCTTGCCGGCGCCCTCCTTGGCCTTGCCGGTCGCTTCCTCGGCAGCGTTCTTGATCTTGTCAGTGAGACCCATGGACGACATCTCCCTCTGTAGGCGATCAATGTCCCTGTCCCCGCCGGTCACCCCGGGAAAACCGCCACCGACGATCACCCCGGCAGCCTGCTCGCGGCCGGGATGATCGTCGGGTTGAGGGTGCGGGCGCTCTGGCGGCGGCAAGGGGCGCGGGATCTCCGACCGGGCCTGAGGAGTCCCTCAGGCCCGGCGGACGGCGCGGTGCAGGGCGACGATGCCGGCGGTGAGGTCGCGCCAGGCCACGTCGGCCCAACCCGCCGCGGCGATGCGGCCGGCGAGGGCGCGCTGGGCAGGCCAGGCGCGGATCGACTCGGCGAGATAGACGTAGGCGTCGGGATTGGAGCTGACCCGACGCGCCACCGACGGCAGGGCCCGCAGCAGGTACTCGCGGTAGGCCGTGGCCAGCAGCGGCCAGGTCGGCGCGGCGAACTCGCAGACCACCAGGCGCCCGCCCGGGCGGGTCACCCGCCGCATCTCCCGCAGCGCCGCCTCGGGGTCGTGCACGTTGCGCAGCCCGAAGGAGATCGTGACCGCGTCGAACGCGCCGTCGGCGAAGGGCAGCCGCAGCGCGTCCCCGGCGACGAAGGGCAGCTCCGACTGGCGCCGCTTGCCGACGGCGAGCATCCCCAGGGAGAAGTCGCAGGGGACGACGAGCGCCCCGGCCCGGGCGAACGGCTCGCTCGAGGTGCCGGTGCCGCCGGCCAGGTCGAGCACCCGCTCCCCCGGCCGGGCGCCGACCGCCGCGACCACCGCGTGGCGCCAGCGCCGCGCCTGACCGAAGGAGAGGACGTCGTTGGTGAGGTCGTAGCGGGCGGCGACCGCGTCGAACATGGCGGCCACGTCGGCCGGCGACTTGTCGAGATCAGCGCGGGTCACAGCGTGGCAGGGTACGAGCATGACGATCCGGACAGTGGCCGTTGTCGGCGCTGGGGCGATGGGTCGCGGCATCGCGCAGGTGACGGCACTGGCCGGCTGCCGGGTGCTGCTCGTCGATGCCCGGCCCGGAGCCGCCGACGAGGCGGCCGCCGCGGTCCGCTCGACCCTGGAGCGGCTGGTGCAGAAGGGTCGGCTCGAGGCCGCGGCCGCGGGCACCGCGGGGGCGGCGCTGCAGGTGGTCCCGAACGAGCCGGCGGCCCTGCGCGAGGCCGACCTGGTGGTCGAGGCCGTGGTCGAGGACCTCGCGGTGAAGTCGGCGCTGTTCGCCGCGCTCGAGGAGCAGCTCGCGCCGTCGGCGGTGCTCGCCACCAACACCAGCTCGCTGTCGGTCACCGCGCTCGCCGCCGGGCTGGCGCGCCCGGAGCGGGTGTGCGGCCTGCACTTCTTCAACCCGGTGCCGCTGATGAGGCTCGTCGAGGTGGTGCCCGGGGAGCGTACGGACGTCGCCGTGGTGGAGCAGCTGACGGCGCTGGTGCGCGCCGTGGGCCACACCCCCGTGGTCGTGCGCGACACCCCGGGCTTCCTGGTCAACCACGCCGGCCGGGCCTACTCGACCGAGGCGCTGCGCCTGCTCGACGAGGGCGTCGCGGAGCCGGCGGACCTCGACCGGGTGCTGCGCGAGGCCGCCGGCTTCCGGATGGGGCCCTTCGAGCTGTTCGACCTCACCGGGCTCGACGTGTCCCAGCCGGTGATGGAGACGGTCTATCACGGGTTCTACGAGGAGCCCCGGCTGCGCCCCTCGGTCACCGCGCGCCGGCGCCTGGAGGGGGGCCGGCTGGGTCGCAAGACCGGCGTCGGGTTCTACGCGTACGAGGACGGCGGCGCCGTCGTCCCGGCCGAGGCACCGCCGCCCCCGTACGACGGCGCGCCGGTGTGGGTGCACGAGGGCGACCCCGACGCGAGCACGCTGGTCGCGCTGCTGCGGAACGCGGGTGTGCAGGCGGCGGCCGGTCTGGCACCGCCCGCGAGCGGTCCGGTGCTCGTGACGCCCTGGGGCAGCGACGTGACCGCGGCCGTCGTCGAGCGCGAGCTGCCACCCGAGCGGACCCTGGGCGTCGACCCCTTCGGCGGCTTCGCGAGCCGGTTGACGCTCGCGACCAGTCCGGCGACCTCGACCGCCGCGGTGCAGGGGGCGCACGCCGCCCTGGGGGCGACCCGACGGCCCGTGACCGTGGTACGCGACAGCCCGGGCTTCGTCGCCCAGCGGGTCGTCGCCTGCGTGGTCAATCTCGCCTGCGAGATCGCCCAACTCGGGCTCGCCACCCCGCCGGACGTCGACACGGCCGTCCGGCTCGCGCTGGGCTATCCGCAGGGCCCGTTGTCCTGGGGCGACGCGCTCGGCCCGGCGCGCGTGCTGCGCGTCGTGCAGGGCCTGCAGGCGGCGACGGGTGATCCCCGCTACCGGCCCAGCCCGTGGCTGCGCCGCCGGGCGGCCCTCGGGCGATCCCTGCTGGCAGCGGACGCGGCCCGCTGAGAAGCTGAGCTCATGCCTGACACCTCCTCCCTGCCCGAGTCGGCCCTGACGCCCGGGGCGGTGCGCTCCCTGGGCCGGTGGGCGGTGGGCAACCGCGACGGCGAGCTGTTCGCCGTCTCGCGCCGCTGCCGTCACCAGCTGGGTGACCTCGCCGACGGCTGGCTCGACCGCGACGGCTGCCTCGTCTGCCCGTGGCACCAGAGCCGCTACGACGTCCGTACGGGGCGGATGGTGGCCGGCCCACGCGGCTTCCTCGCCTACCAGGGGTCGACCCCGGGCTACAGCGAGCTCGTCCTCGCCTACGGCCGTGTCCTGCGCCTGCGCCTCGGCCGGCTGGTGCGGCGCGCCGGCCGGGTGCAGGTGCGATGAGTGACATCGACATCCGTGCGGCCGACGCGCACCGCTACGCCGTCCGCCTGCCCGGCGTGGACCGCGAGCTGGTGCTGCACGTCCCCGAGGACTACCTCGAGAAGATCGCGGTCACCGACGCCTACGAGCCGCTGCTGGCGCGCAAGTCGGTCGAGTACGTGGTCGAGCACGACCTCGCCGGCGAGCTGCCCGAGGAGTTCACGCCCGCTGACATCGAGCGGCTGCGCCCCACGTACCCCGTCGACATCCAGGCCCGGCTCTCCGGCTGACCGACCTGCGGGGCCTCAACCGCGCTCGTCCCCGCGCACGGCACGCAGCCAGCGCAGCACCTCCAGGGCGATCGCGGCCTCGCCGGCCACCGTGGACCACGTCCTCGGCTCGTGCCGGTCCCCCAGCGTGAGCAGGCGGGCGCGCAGGACGTCGGGGGCTTCCGGCTCGGTCCACACCCGGATCAGCAGTGCGGCGCTGCGCGCACCGGCGTCCTGAGGAGCGGGATCCACGCGACAGGCCTCCCAGGCCCGCGTCACGACGGCGTCACGGGTCGACGGGGCGGCCGAGGAGGGGCGCGACGAGCCGCCGGATCGCCGGTGAGGGCGGCAGCCCGAGCTCGTCGGCGACCAGCCGCCGATAGGTCTGGTACTGCCGCAGGGCCTCGCCGAGGTTGCCCTCGGCGAGGTGCACCTCGATCACGCGCCGGTGGGCGCTCTCCCGCAGCGGCTCGCTCTGCACGGCGGCCAGGCCGGCGC
>JALYMT010000358.1 GCA_030773555.1 Actinomycetota bacterium
CAGCGACGCCGACGCACCGCTGCGCGTGCTGCTCGGCGACCGCGAGCTGCGGGTGCCGCGCTGGCTCGAGCCGGCCCTGCGCGAGGTTGCCGCCTGCGAGCGGCTCACCGCCGACGACCTCGCCGACGTCCTCGACGCGAGCAGCCGGCTGGTGCTCGTGCGCCGGCTCGTGCGGGAGGGGCTGCTCGAGGTCGGCCGTTGACCGAGGAGCTGCCCCGCTGCTCGCTGCGCAGCCTGGGCTTCGGTGAGTCCGTCCGCGGCACCGCCTCCACGGTGCGCTCCTGGCTGCTGCTCGAGCAACCCGGGGCCTGGAGCCGCGAGGCGCTCCTCGACGACCGCCTGCCCGGCCGCCTGGGCCCGCGCCTGCATGCCCTGGGCCAGCAGCACGGGGTCAAGGTGCTGCTGGTGCGCCGGCACGGCCGGGGCGCGACCTCGTTGCGGCGCACCTGCTTCCTCGCCCGCACCGACCCGCGCGGCTCCTGGCTGGAGCGGGTGCGGCTGCCGGCGGCCGAGGCCGTCTTCGATCTCGACCTCGCGGCCCTGGTCCGCGGCGAGCGCCTCGGGCTGACCCCCGTGACCGACCCGCTGTTCCTGGTCTGCACGCACGGCAAGCACGACCCCTGCTGCGCCGAGCGGGGACGGCCCGTGGCCGCCGCGCTCGCGGCCCGCTTCCCCGATGCCACCTGGGAGTCCTCGCACATCGGCGGCGACCGCTTCGCCGCGAACGTCGTGTGCCTGCCCGACGGGATCTACCTCGGCCGGCTCGCCCCCGAGGAGGCGGTGGCCGCCGCGGAGGCCCATGCCGCCGGTTCCCTCGACCTGCGCCACTTCCGCGGCCGCAGCTGCTACCCCTTCCCCGTGCAGGCCGCTGAGGCCTTTTTGCGCGAGGAGCGGTCCCTCACTGGCCTCGACGACGTCCGCCTGCTCGGCTCGGAGCAGGCCGGGGACACGCTGCGGGCGCGGTTCGCCGACGTCACCGGGCGCGTCTTCCTCGTCCGGGTGCGCACCCGCGGCGCGGAGCAGGCGTGGCGGCTGAGCTGCCACGACGGGGCCGACACGCTGCCGCCCGCGTACGAGCTGCTGGAGCTGGTCAAGGAAGGCTGAGGCGGCTCAACGGTCGGCGAGGAACCCCAACAGGTCCTGACGGGTGAGCACGCCGCGCGGCCTGCCGTCGTCGAGCACGACGGCGGCGTCGGCCTTCTCCAGCGCGCTCACGGCGGCGCTGACCGGCTCGCCCGCCCCCACCATCGGCAGCTGCGGCGACATGTGCCCCTCGAGCCGGTCGGCGAGTCGGGCCCGGCCCTCGAACAGGGCGTCGAGCAGGTCGCGCTCGACCACCGAGCCCAGGATCTCGGCGGCCATGACCGGGGGCTCGGCCTTGACCACCGGCATCTGCGACACCCCGTACTCCCTGAGGATGTCGATCGCGTCGCGCACGGTCTCGCTCGGGTGCACGTGGACGAACTCGGGCACCCGCCCGGTGCCGTCCTTGCCGGCGAGCACGTCGGCGACCGTGGTCTCCGCGGAGGTGGAGAGGAAGCCGTAGTCGGCCATCCACTCGTCGTTGAAGATCTTGGAGAGGTAGCCACGGCCGGAGTCGGGGAGCAGCACGACGACCAGAGCGTCCGCGCCGAGGGGCGCCGCGACGCGCAGCGCGGCCATGACCGCCATGCCGCAGGAGCCGCCCACGAGCAGGCCCTCCTCGCGGGCGAGGCGGCGGGTCAGCAGGAACGAGTCCCGGTCGCTGATGGCGAGAATCTCGTCGGGCACCGAGGGGTCGTACGTCGAGGGCCACATGTCCTCGCCCACGCCCTCGACCAGGTACGGCCGCCCGCTGCCGCCGGAGTACACCGAGCCCTCGGGGTCGGCGCCCACGACCCGCACCCGGCCCTCGGAGACCTCCTTGAGGTAGCGCCCGGTGCCGCTGATCGTGCCGCCGGTGCCGACGCCGGTGACGAAGTGCGTGATGCGCCCCTCGGTCTGCGTCCAGATCTCCGGCCCGGTCGACTCGTAGTGCGAGCGCGGGTTGTTGACGTTGGCGTACTGGTTGGGCTTCCAGCCCCCGGGGATCTCGCGGGCCAGGCGCTCGCTGACGCTGTAGTACGAGTCGGGGTGCTCGGGGGCGACCGCGGTCGGGCACACGACGACCTCGGCGCCGTAGGCCCGCAGCACGGCGATCTTCTCGCCGGCCACCTTGTCGGGGCAGACGAACACGCAGCGGTAGCCGCGTGCCTGCCCGAGGATGGCCAGGCCCACGCCGGTGTTGCCCGAGGTGGGCTCGACGATGGTGCCGCCGGGGCGCAGCTCCCCGGACTGCTCGGCGGCCTCGATCATGCGCTGCGCGATGCGGTCCTTCACCGACCCGCCGGGATTGAAGTACTCGACCTTGGCGAGCACGGTGGCGCGCAGCCCCGCGGTCACCGAGTTCAGGCGGATGAGCGGAGTGTTGCCGATGACGTCGGCGACCGACTCGTAGTACGGCACGGGGGCTCTCCTGCCTGCGCGGCGCTGCACCCGGAAGCGTAGACCGCTCCCCTCGTCCGGTCGGGGGATCACGGCGCGCGGGCGCGCCGTTGATACCAACGACTCCGGCTAGCGTGCTCGACCGGGCCGGCGGTCAAGTCGCCGAGCCGGCGTACCGATCCCCCTGGGGGTGACCTTCAGGCCAGCGGAGGGAGGCACGGGATGAGCCTTGCGGGCCGCGCCCGGCGCATCGCGCTCGCTGCTGCCTACGGCAGCGGGGGCATCGGCCTTCTCGGTGCCGGCACCGCCGCCCTGCTCGTCACCGAGGCCCGGCTGGCGCGCCGCTGGATCGGCCCGATCACCGAGGTGCCCCCGCGCGCCGACGGGCTCTACGGGGCCTCCTACCCCGGGGCGCCGCTGGAGCTGATGATGCTCGGCGACTCCAGCGCCGCCGGCCTGGGCGTGCACGACCCCACCCAGACCCCCGGCGCCCTGCTGGCGGCCGGGCTCGCCAGCGCCGCCCGCCGGCCCGTACGGCTGCGATGCGTCGCCCGCACCGGCGCCCAGTCGGTGCACCTGGGCCCCCAGGTCGACCAGGCGCTGCTCGCCCGGCCCGACGTCGCCGTGCTGATGATCGGCGGCAACGACGTCACCCACCGGGTCCGGCCCTCGGCGTCGGTGCGGCTGCTCGACGAGGCGGTCCGCCGGTTGCGCGGCGCCGCCATCGAGGTCGTCGTCGGCACCTGCCCCGACCTGGGCACGATCGAGCCGGTCGCCCAACCGCTGCGCTACATCGCCCAGCAGTGGAGCCGCCAGCTCGCCGCGGCCCAGACCATCGTCGTGGTCGAGGCCGGTGGGCGCACCGTCTCCCTCGGCGACCTGCTCGGCCCGGAGTTCGCGGCCCGCCCCCGCGAGCTCTTCGGCCCCGACCGCTTCCACCCCTCGGCCGCGGGCTACGCCGCGGCGGCGACCGCGATGCTGCCCTCGGTGTCCGCGGCCCTCGGCTTCGCCCTCGAGCCGGACGAGCAGGCCCCCGCCGACACGGCCGCCCCGGCCGCCGTCGCCCGCGGCGTCCGCGACGTCGCCC
>JALYMT010000359.1 GCA_030773555.1 Actinomycetota bacterium
GGCGGGGCAGCTGCCACGCCCGCACCAGCAGCGCAGCCAGGATTCCCAGCTGCCGCTCGGGCGGCAGGCCCAGCGAACTCAGCCGGGGTCCCAGCGCTTCGATCAGGAGTGCCCGGTGCTCGAGGTCGTGGGCGAGCAGCTGCGCGTACCCCTGCCCGCGGGCGGCTTCGAGCGTGCGGATCTGACCGGCCGTGTGCAGGTCGGGGTCGGGGGGCTCGATCTTCAGGACCACGGCGCGGCCAGCCGCGGTGCGGGCCTGCGCGACGAATGCGGCGGTGCCGCCCGACAGCGGCCGGCCGACGGTGATCGACCACCGCCGCTCGAGGTCGGCGACGAGCTCGGGCAGCTTGGCCAGCCAGGCGGCCCCCGGTGCACCCAGGTGCGCGGCCCGCTGCCGCACCGACGGGAGGAGCGCAGGCGCCGCCTCCCGCCGCCTGATCTTCCGCCGCAGTCCCGGATCGGAACCGGACTCGTGCGGCTGCTGGCGTCCGGGTCCGATCATGATCGGGAGGAGGGGAGCGGCGGGGCGGGCAGCATTGTCGGTTCGGCTCAGTGCTTCGGCTCAGTGGTGGGTGGCGTGCTCGTGGTCGGCGTGGCTGGCCGGTTCGAGCTGGAACGTCGAGTGCTCCACGTCGAAGTGCCCGGCCAGGCAGGCCTGCAGCTCGTCGATCAGCTGCGGCGCGTGCCCGTCGAGGAAGCAGGAGTTGTCGACGACCACGTGGGCCGACAGCACCGGCGCGCTCGTACCGAGGGACCAGACGTGCAGGTCGTGCACGTCGCGCACGTGGGGCAGCTCGACCATGTGGCGGCGGACCTCGCCGAGATCCATGCCCTTGGGAGTGGCCTCGAGGAGCACGTCGACCGCCTCCCGCAGCAGCGCCAGCGCGCGGGGCACGATCAGGGCCACGATGACGAGGCTGGCGATCGGGTCGGCGAGGGTGAAGCCGGTGGCCCCGATGACGAGGGCGGCGGCGATGACCGCGGCCGAGCCGACGAGGTCGCCGAGGACCTCCAGGTACGCCCCGCGCAGGTGCAGCCCCTGCTGCTGCCCGCTGTGCAGCAGGAGCAGTCCCACGGCGTTCACCGCGAGACCGACCAGGGCGACGGCCAGCATGACGCCGCTCGCGACCTCGGGCGGCTCGCGGAGGCGGCGTACGGCCTCGACCACGACCCAGACGGCCACGCCGAGCAGCAGGGCGGCGTTGGCGGAGGCCGCGAGCACCTCGGCGCGCAGGTAGCCGAACGTCTTCTCGGGCGTCGCCGGCCGGGCGGCGATCTGCATGGCGAGCAGCGACACGGTGAGCCCCGCCACGTCGGTGAGCATGTGGCCGGCGTCGGCGAGCAGCGCGAGGCTGCCCGACAGCAGCCCGCCGACGACCTGGGCCACCAGCACGGCGGCGGTCAGCGCGAGGACGACCAGCAGCCGTCCGCGGAAGGCCAGGGCGCCATCGTGCGGGCCGTGTCGATGGCCAGCACCCACGTCAGCGGCTCCTTGGACGACCGGCATCGGGACGGCTCCCACCGTACGGCCGGACGGGACGAAGCCGGGGACGTGCCCACGCACGCGACGGTCATAGGTGACGGTCATGGACGACGGTCATACTGGACCGACGCCGAGCAGGAGGAGGAGTCGGTGCACGAGCACGGGAGCAGCCTGGGTGCGGTCGTGATGGCGAGCCCCGCCGTGGTCGTCGTCGGCGCCGCCCTGGCGCACACCCTCCTCGCCACCTTGCGGCGGCGACGGGGCGACGACGACTGATACGGCAAGGGCCGGTCCGGTGCGGAGAAGGTCCCGCACCGGCCCGGCCACCGCTCCTGCCTTGGGCTAGCGGATGAAGCCCACCACGTCGGCCACCGTGTGGGTGGAGCCGGAGTAGTTGTAGACCCGCGCCTTGCGCGTCTTCGGGTCGACCGGCACGACCGCCACGTTCGAGCGCACCTCGCCGGGCACCGTGCTGACGTCCGAGGCGCTCGGGCGCGTGGTGCCCGCCCGGTAGGCCGTGAGGTACGTCGGCAGGGTCGCGGAGGTCGCGGTCAGGGTGACGACCACGGCCTTGGCGTCCGCCGGCACCGGGCCGGTGCCCGAGACCGTGAAGCTGCGCGAGCTGTTCGTCGCGAGCGCGCCCGCGGTCGCCGTACGGGTGTCGAGCACCCGCTTGGGCGCGACCGGGGTGTAGCGGCCCGAGCCGGTCGCCCCCGCGAGGTTCGCGGGAGCGTAGAAGCCGACCAGGTCGACGATCACGTGGGTGCCGGCGCCCGCGTTGCGGAGCTTCAGGGCGCCGCCGGTGAGACCGGTGATCGCCTTGTTCTTCAGCACCTCGCCCTTGGCGTAGTGCACCGTCGAGGTCGCCGTGACCGCCGCTCCGGCGGGACGCACGCTGACGGCCCCCGCGCCGGTGTTGTCGACGACCGTCACGTTGACGACGGCGCCGGTCATCGCGCTGGCCGCGATGCCCTGCAGCTTCGGCAGGGTCAGCGTGCGCTCCTCACCGGCGGCAACGGCCCGCCCCGAGCTGCGCGAGTCCAGCAGGCGGACGGGCGCCACCGCGTGGAACCTGCTGGCCTTGGCGGTGGTGTAGTAGCCGAGCACGTCGACGGCCACGTTCGTGGTGCCGCTCTGGTTGCCCAGGCTCACCTTGCCCGCACCCCCGACCGGGGCGATCACTATGCCGGAGCGGGTGCGGCCGGCGGGGACCTTGAGCGCGCCGCTCGCCCGCGCCTTCGACCCGGCGGGGGTGACGGTCACCCAGGTGTCGGCGCTCGGGCAGATCGCGGTCACGTTGAGGGCGACCGCGGTGACGCCCGAGGTGGGCACACCGGCGGTGCCGAGCACCGGCAGGTCGACGCGGCTCCCGGCGCCGAGCGCCACGGTGGCGCCGGAGCGGGTGTCGAGGATGCGGGCCGGCGTGGCCAGCGGCACGAACGAGCCGTTGCCGACGAGCGGGGCGGCGGCCGGAGCGCACCCGGGGTGGGCGCGCCCACCTCGACGCTGGTGACGTACGGCTTGGCGGTCTTCGCGCCCGCCCAGCTGCTCAGGGTCAGCTTGTACGTGCCGGGCCGGGCGGGGGCGCCGGTGGCGTCCTTGCCGTCCCACGTCGCCTTGAGGCCGGTGGCCGGCGTCGCCGTACCGGTCAGGGTGCGCGTGACGCCGCCGGTGCAGCCCTCCTGCACCACGTCGAGACGCCAGTCCTGGGTGGTGGTGACCCCCGCGCGCAGGGTGACCGTCGTGTTCGGGTACGCCGCGGTGGCCACCGACTGCGCCGGGTTCACCAGCGCCGGCGGCGGGGTGACCACGACCACCGTCTGGTGGGCCTTGGCCTTGGTGCGGATCGCGTCCATATCCGCGAAGATGTAGCGGCCCGGGCAGGCGGTCAGGCCGGTCTGCCGGTGCGCGAAGATCGTCGGCAGTCGTACGGCGGTGCCCGCCGGATACCGGGAGGTGCCGACCAGGCCCTCGGAGTAGAGCGTTGCCGACGCCAGCGCGTCGACGCCGTGAAGCGAGAGCTTCCAGGCGGCCACCTTCGCCAGCGCGTCGATCATGGGGGCGGGGGCGTCGACGGTGTCGAAGTTGCCCAGCGCGACGGTCCCGGAGGTGTTGTTGTTGAAGCCGCCGGTGTGCCCGCCCTTGACGGGCTTGTCGACACCGCCCGCGCGGCCCTCCCAGGTGCGCCCGAAGCGGTCGACGACGAGGTTGTACTGGATGTCGGAGAAGCCGGTCGCGACGGCGTGCTGGTAGATCCCGCGGATGATGCGGGGCACGTCGGCCTCGGAGTAGTTGTTGACGCCGGCGCTGTGGTGCACCGCCATCGCCTTGACGGTGTCCGTGTATGTGGGAGCGTGGCCGCGCAGCGACTCGTCCGCGCCCCAGTCATAACGGGTGAGGATCTGCGGGCGGGCGACGGCGGCCTGCGCCGAGGCGGCCGGAGTCCGGCCCGCGCTGCCGTCGGCGCGGGACGTGCCGGGGTCGACCAGGTCGAGACGCAGGTCCTCGGGCAGCTGCCCTCGTGCACGTCCACCCGCACCTGCACCCCGTCGGAGTCGCCGGTGAAGTAGGGCTCGGTCGTGCCGCGGACCTGCGAGGCCTTGGCGGTCGCCGCGTCCGGGGACGCGCCCACGTGGGTGTGCAGCGCGGTCCACTCACCCCAACCCTTCGCGCCCTTGGTGCGGACGAGCACGCTGAGGTCGGCTGGCTCCGACTGCATCCGCCAGCTGACGCCGAGGAGGGCAAAGTGCTTCGTCGCCTGCTCGGGAGTGAGCACCGCGGGGCGCCGGTCCTCGTGCTGCTCAGCACCGCCACCCGCGCTGCGGGCGAGCAGACCGGCACCGCGGCTGGGAACTCCGCCCTGCGGCGCGGCCTCGGCGGCCTCGGCCGCCGCCTCGCTCCGCGCACCGGCGTCGGAGGCCAAGGCCGCCTCGTCGACCCCGCCGATCGCGATGCTGTGGACCGTGGTGTCGACGGGGTGGGGGTTGGCGCCGAGCGGGGTCACCACCGGCAGCACCGACAGGGCGGGCACGGCGAAGCTGAGCAGGAATGCGGCAGGAGCTCTGCGCATGACGGGTTCCCTCGTCTCGGCAGCCCCGGTGCTCCGGTGCCGCTTCGGAGCCGAGAGCGGCCAGCACGCTGGTCGATCCGCCTCGGCGACGGACCCCTGGTGCATCGGGCCTGCCTCGAGCGGCGCTTCAGGCGGCTACCGAATCTTTGCGAATCCCCAGGTTCCGCTTGCCGGGAGGACGACGAGGCTTGACGCACTCCGGTCCCCCCGCAGGTCCAGCCATAGGTCGGACTGAGCCGTCAGGATGAGGGCGCCGACCCGGCCGCCACGGGCAGGAGTAGGCGGAGCCCGCCTGGGCAGGGCGCCCCGGTGCTGCCCCCCGCCCTCCCCTCGCTGCGCGGCCATCCGCTCGCGGACGTGCTGCGGGCCGAGCCCGCGCAGCCGCTGGTGACGTTCTTCGACGACGCGAGCGGGGAGCGGACGGAGCTCTCCGGCACCACCTTCGACAACTGGGTGGCCAAGACGGCGAACCTGCTGCAGGACGTGCTGGCGGTCGAGCCCGGGGCGCGCGTCGCCCTGGCGCTGCCCCCGCACTGGCAGGCCGCCGTCTGGCTGGTGGCCTGCTGGGCCTGCGGGGCGCTCGCCGTCCCCCTCACCGACCCCCTCGCCGACCCCCTCGCCGACGAGGCGGCCGGTGACGCCGACGTCCTCGTGCTGCCCCTCGACGCGCTCGGCTCCCTGGCGAAGCTCCCGGCGGGCCCCGAGGTCGTCACGCTCGCCCTGCGGCCGCTGGCGCTGCCGGGCTCGGGCGTGCCCGCCGGGGTGCTCGACTACGACGTCGAGGTGCGGGCGGGCGGCGACCGCTTCACCCCGTACGCGCCCGTGCCACCTGCGGCCCCGGCGCTCCAGCTGGGCGGCGACGTCCGTACGGCCGCCGACCTGGGCGCAGCCGCGGGGCAGCGGGCCGAAGCGGCCGCGCTGACGCCGGCCGACCGGGTGCTCGTCACGCAGGCCTACGCCGACGAGCGGAGCGTGCTCGACGGCCTGCTCGCCCCGCTGGCGGCCGGATCGTCGCTCGTGCTCTGCCGCCACCCCTCCCCGCCCCTGCTGCCCGGCCGGGCGGCGACGGAGCGGGTCACCGTGGTGCTCGGCACGCACGCGGAGCTGCTGTCCTCGGAGCAGGTGCGCGCTCTCTGACCTAGGCTGGATATTTCGCCCTCCGCTGCCGAAAGGTATGTCGTGCCCACCACCGCTCCCCCTCGCGACGGCCGCGCCGTCGTGCCCGCCGGGGGCAAGCGCACGGGGCACTGGCGGCGCCGGCTGCTGGCCCTGCTCGCGGTGCTCGCCGTGCTGTTCACCGCTCTGGGCGTGGGCGCGGCAATGGTCTACGTCAAGCTCGACGGCAACATCCTCAGCGAGGACGTCGGCAACCGCCTCGGCGTCCGGCCCAAGGCGCCGCCGTCCGCGGCCAACGGGCGCGACCCGCTGAACATCCTGGTCATGGGCTCCGACACCCGGGGCGGCGCCAACGCGGAGTACGCCGGCGGACAGGTCGAGGGCGAGCGCTCCGACACCACGATCCTGCTGCACCTCTCGGCCGACCGGCAACGCGCGGTCGCGGTGAGCATCCCCCGCGACACGCAGGTCACCATCCCCGCCTGCACCAAGCCTGACGGCACCCGCATCGCCGAGCACCAGGCGATGTTCAACTCCGCCTACCAGCTCGCCGGGTCGGCCTGCACCATCCAGACCGTCGAAGCCCTGACCGGGATCTACATCAACCACCACGTCGTCGTCGACTTCTCCGGCTTCAAGCGCATGGTCGACGCCCTCGGGGGAGTCGACGTCTGCCTGCCAAAGCCGGTCCGCGACGTCAAGAGCGGGCTCGACCTGCCCGCCGGGCGGCAGGAGGTTGACGGCGAGCAGGCCCTGGCGTACGTGCGCACCCGCTACGCCCTCAGCAACGGCTCCGACCTGAGCCGCATCGAGCGCCAGCAGCTCTTTCTCGCCGCGATGATCCAGAAGGCGAAGTCCTCCGAGGTGCTGACCCGGCCCGACCGGCTGATCAGCTTCCTCGACGCGGCGACCCAGTCGGTCACCACAGACCCCGAGCTCGCGAGCCTGAACGACCTGAGCGGGCTGGCCCGCCAAGTGCAGGGCATCGGCCTCGACCGCGTCCGCTTCCTGACCACGCCGAACGAGCCGTGGCCGGTCAACCCCAACCGCGTGCAGCTCACCCCCGCCGCCGATGACCTGTGGCGCCTGCTCCGCGAGGACTCGCCCCTGCCCGGCGAGAAGGCCGCGGCCAAGCCGGCCGTCGGGGCCACCACCGAGGCCACCGCCGGGGCCGCGTCCGCGTCCTCGCCGACCCCGACCGTGCAGACCCGCCCCCAGCAGGTGCGGGTGCGGGTGCTCAACGGCAGCGGCCAGCCG
>JALYMT010000360.1 GCA_030773555.1 Actinomycetota bacterium
CTGCGCGAGAGCCGGGTGGTGCACGACGGCGGCCCGCTCTCCGCGCCGCAGACGGCCGAGCTCTACGGCGTCCCCCGATGACCACGCTGCACCCGCGGCCCGCGCTCGCCGAGCCTCCCGAAGTTCCCCGACGCCCGCGCTCCCGGCGCTGGGGCGGACCGGCGACGGTCGGGGTGCTGCTGGCGGTCTGGGCGCTGCACGGCACGGGAGTCGGGCCGGGCTCGCTGCTCGAGGGCCGCGAGGCCGGCGCCCGCCTCGTCACCGGACTCCTGCGCCCCGACCTCTCCCCCGCCTTCCTCGGCGAGGTGGCCTCGGCGGCCCTGCAGACCGTGCAGATCGCACTTGCGGCGCTCGTGCTCGCCGTCCTGCTCGCGGCCGGGCTCGCGGTTCTGATCTCCGCCGTCGCCGGAGCGCCTCCCGTGGTACGCAGCGGCGCCCGCCTGCTGGCCGCCGCCCTGCGGGGCGTGCCCGAGCTGGTGTGGGCGCTCGTCTTCGTGGCCACCGTCGGCCTCGGCGCGGCGGCGGGCACCTACGCGATCGCGCTGCACGGCGCCGGCATGCTGGCGAAGCTGTGGAGCGAGCAGCTCGACGCGGTCGACCCGGCCCCGGTCGAGGCCGTGCGGCTGGCCGGCGCGTCCCGTCCGGCGACCCTGGCGCTGGCCGTGCTGCCACAGGCGCGCACGGGCCTCGCCTCCCTGCTGCTCTACCAGTTCGAGTGCAACCTGCGCGTGGCGACGATCGTCGGCTTCGTCGGCGCGGGCGGCCTGGGCGGGCGCATCGACCTGTCGCTGCGGCTGTTCGACTACGCCCGCCTGTCGACACTCGTGCTCGCGACCCTCGTCCTCGTCCTCGTCACCGACGCGGTGTCGCGGGCCCTCCGCAACCGCCTGGGGGCGGCGCCCGGGGCCGCCGGCTGACGGATCCGCGCGAACGCGCACCCAAATCGCTGACGGGGAGCGGACCCAGCGGGACCACCGCGTTGCTGCGGTGCGTAGCAAAAACTCGCGCTACGTGAAGATTTCTCGTCCAGAGACCTTTCGTAGTCGGCTGAACACGGAGAGGATGTGCCTCGGTTCGTGCACCGTCGAAAGGACGACCGTGGCTCCTGCTCCTCACCGCTCCCGCCGCCCGGCGCTGGCTCTCGCCAGCGGGCTGGCCCTCGGCCTGCTCGGCCCGCTCGGTCCGCTCGCCGGGCCCGCTCTGACCGGCCCGGCCACCGCCGACCCGCCGAGGCCCGTGCCGGCGGCTGCCCGAGCGGACGGGACGAAGGACTCGATCGACAGCAAGCCGCGCCGCGCCGACCGGCTCGGCCGCCACGACCGGCAGCTGCTGGCGCGCGCGCAGGCCAAGGGCGAGCGCGAGGTCACGATCCTGCTGGCTACCGGCAAGGGCCGCGCCGACAGCGTCGCCGGGCGGGTCGAGGACCTCGGCGGGCGGGTCGAGGACCTCGGCGGGCAGGTCAGCTATCGCAACGACCGGGTCGGCTACGTGCGGGCGAGCGTGCCCACCGCGAAGGTGACCCGCGCCGCCGGGCTGGCCGGCGTCCTCGCCGTCGACCTCAACGAGTCGATTCCGCTGCCCGACCCGCGGGTGCAGGGCCGTGGGTCGGCCGGGGCGCCCGGCTCGACCCGCCTGCCCGCGCCCGGGCCGGGCACCCCCGAGGACAATCCCTATCTGCCGACCGGCGAGACCGGGGCGGTGACCTTCACGAGGGCGAATCCCGAGCGGGACGGGCGAGGCGTCACCATCGGCATCCTCGACTCCGGCGTCGACCTCGATCACCCCGCCCTGCAGACCACCTCGACCGGTGAGCGCAAGATCGTCGACTGGGTCACCGCGACCGATCCCGTCGTCGACGGTGACCGCACCTGGCGGCCCATGCTCACCTCGGTCACCGGCCCGTCGTTCCGCTACGCCGACGCGACGTGGACCGCCCCTGCGGGCACGTACCGCATCAACGTCTTCGCGGAGTCGATCACGAAGGGCAGCGATCCCGACGGTGACGTGAACCGCGACGGCGACACGACCGACTCCTTCGGCATCCTCTACCGCGAGTCCGACAACGCGATCTGGGTCGACGTCGATGGTGACCGGGACTTCACCGACGAGAACCTGATGCGCCCCTACCGGGAGAAGTTCCAGGTGGGTCACTTCGGCACGGACGACCGGGGCACCCCGGTGCGCGAGCAGCTGCCCTTCGTCGTCGAGTTCCGCGAGGACGTCGACCTGAAGCCCGCGGGCCGTGACGGCGTCGCCGACTTCGTCAACATCGGCATCGTCGAGGACGCGCACGGCTCGCACGTCGCCGGCATCGCCGCGGGCAACGACCTGTTCGGTGGGCGCGTCGACGGGGCCGCGCCCGGCGCCCGGCTGGTCTCGTCCCGGGCCTGCACGTGGGGCGGGGGCTGCACGGCGGCGGCCCTCACCGAGGGCATGATCGACCTGGTCGTCAACCGGCGGGTCGACGTTGTGAACATGTCCATCGGCGGCTTGCCGGCGCTCAACGACGGCAACAACGCCCGCGCGACGCTCTACGACCGCCTGATCTCCGACTTCGGCGTGCAGCTGTTCATCTCCGCCGGCAACTCGGGTCCGGGTATCAACACCGTCGGCGACCCGTCGGTGGCCAGCAAGGTCGTCAGCGTCGGTGCCTCGATCTCGCGGGACACCTGGGCCGCCGACTACGGCTCGCAGGTCACCCGGGAGCGGGCGCTGTTCAACTTCTCCTCCCGCGGCCCGCGCGAGGATGGCGGCTTCAAGCCCGACGTCACCGCTCCCGGGGCGGCGGTCTCCACCATTCCGCTGTGGCAGGCCGGCGCGCCGGTCGCGGAGGCCGGCTACCCGCTGCCCCCGGGCTACGCGATGTTCAACGGCACGTCCATGGCCGCGCCGCAGGCCGCCGGGGCGGCGGCGCTGCTGCTGTCGGCTAGGTCCTGTCCTGCGGATCTTCCACGGTCGTAGTTCATGCTGGGAGGGTGGTTCGACGGCATGAGCTGACCGATGCGGCCTGGGAGCGGATCGCTCTGCTGCTGCCCGAGGCCGGTCGGCGCAACGGGCGCTGGCGCGATTCCCGGCAGGTGGTCAACGGGATCGTGTGGAAGCTGGCGACCGGGGTGCCGTGGCGGGATGTCCCGCAGCGGTACGGGCCGTGG
>JALYMT010000361.1 GCA_030773555.1 Actinomycetota bacterium
CCTCGCGACCGAGCAGCGCGCTGCCCGGCGATGGACGGCCGAGGCGGCCGCCCGGCGGGTGGCCGTCTGCGCCGTTGCCCCACTCGGCGCCTGCTTCCTGCCGGCGTTCCTGCTGCTGGGGGTCGTGCCGGTCGTCGTGGGCGCGGCCGAGCTGGTGCTGCCCGCCCTGCGGTAGCCGGCGCGTCCGGCACCGGCCACCGGGCACCGGGCGTCGCGGCCGTCCCCAGGAAGCGAGCCGGGCGAGGCCGTCCCCAGAAGGGCCCCGACCCCTGTCACCGGCCCTGCCGGCCCCGACGCTGGCGGTGGCCGCGACATCCGTCGCGGTCGTCCCGGCCGGCGGCGCCGGCCCGTCCTTGGAGGTATCCCCATGAGCACTCGATTCGCCGGCGGCAGGCTGGCTCGGCTGCGCGGTGACGCGGGGCTGGCGGTCGCCGAGTACGCCGTCGCCACCGTCGCGGTCTGCGGTCTCGCGCTCGTCTTCTACAAGCTGCTCACCGGGCCCACCATCGTCGACCTGCTGTTCAAGGTCATCGAGAAGGCCCTGACCTCGTTGTTCTGATCGACCGTCCCCACCCAGCCGGTCGACGTGAGCCGGCCGGCTGGGTCGGGACCCGGCGAGAGGCTGCAGATGCATCCGAGAATCCGGGCCGGAGCCCGGTTGCCCGACCGGGGTTCGGTCACCGCCGAGGCGGCGCTGGCGCTGCCGGCCCTCCTGCTCGTGCTGGCAGCGGTGCTGTGGGCGGTGGCGAGCGGAATCGGCCATCTCCGCTGTCTGGACGCCGCGCGAACCGGAGCGCGGGCGCTGGCCCGGGGCGAAGAGCCGGCGGCGGTGCGGGCAGCCGCGTTGGCCTCGGCGCCCCCGGAGGCCTCCGTGCTGCTGCGTACCCGTGGGCAGGTGGTGGAGGTGGAGGTGCGGGCCGTCGTGCGCCCACGCGGGCCGGTCCTCGGCCGCCTGCCCGGGCTACCCGTCGGCGCCCAGGTGGCTGCCTACCGGGAGCAGCGGTGACGCCGGTGGCCCTCGGCGGGGCCGCGAACCGGGCTGGGCAGCGGGGTTCGGCCACCGTGCTCGTGCTCGCGCTGTGCATGGTCGTGGTCGCCGCTGGTGCGGGCTCTCTCGCCCTGGTCCACGTCGTGTCGGCCCGCCACCGGGCCGGTGCCGCCGCGGACCTCGCGGCCCTGGGTGCGTCCACCCGGGGAAGAGCGGGTGAGCACGGCGCTGCCTGCACCACGGCCGCCGAGCTCGCCGCCTCGGCCGGTGCCCGGCTGGTGCGCTGCGAGCGTCGCGGCGACGACGTCTTCGTGGTCGCCGAGGTCGACGTGCGGGGGTGGCTTCCCGGTCTGGGCCCCGCTCGCGTCCCCGCTCGCGCGGGCCCCGGTCCCGGCCCGAGGGAGCTCAGTGGCGCCGGCCGCGGGTCTCCCGGTCGCTGAGGTCGACGTAGTCGGTGTCCGACCGCCCGGTGGTGGCGGGCCCGGCGGGCGGCGTGGAGTCCTCCCGGGCGCTGGGCTGGGAGGCGGCTGCCTTGCGGAGGCCCTTGACCTCCTTGCGCCGCTGCCGCGAGCGGTTCGCGCCCACCTGCAGCAGCCAGACACCCGAGAGCAGCACGAGCATCATCAGCGCGCCGAGCAGGAAGATGCCCCGCCCGCTGGAGTCGATGCCGATGTTGAACAGCTCGAACGTCGTCGGCTCGGTGTTGCCGGCGAGCACCGCCACGGCGAACAGCACCGCGAGCGCGATCAGCACAAGACCTAGAACCAGCATGGCAGGGAGCCCCCTTCTGCCGGGCAGCCTTCCCCCGCCGCTCGCGGGTCATGCGTTGCGCAGCAGGACGTCGAGCAGGCGCACCGCCCCGGCCTTGTCGAGGGGGTCGTTGCCGTTGCCGCACTTGGGCGACTGCACGCAGGACGGGCAGCCGCTGTCGCACTCACAGGCCGCGATGGCCTCGCGGGTCGCCTGCAGCCAGCTGCGGGCGGTCGCGTGGGCCCGCTCGGCGAAGCCGGCGCCTCCGGGATGGCCGTCGTAGACGAAGACCGTCGTGCGGCCGGTGTCCTCGTGCAACGCCGTGGAGACTCCGCCGATGTCCCAGCGGTCGCAGGTCGCGAACAGGGGGAGCAGCCCGATCGAGGCGTGCTCGGCGGCGTGCGCGGCGCCCGGCACGTCGGCCCAGGCGAGGCCGGCCTGGCCCAGCTGCTCCTCGGTCACGGTCCACCAGACAGCCCGGGTGCGCAGCTGCCGCGGCGGCAGGTCGAGCGGGACCTCGCCCAGCACCTCGCCGGTCAGCACGCGCTTGCGCACGTAGGCGACCACGGCACTGGTCACCTGCACCGTCCCGAAGGCGAGGGACGCGCCACCCCAGGGGGTGCTCCGCTCGGTGTCGAGGACCCGGATGTCGGTGACCTCCCGCGCGGAGGTGGTGTAGTCGAAGTCGCCCCCCTCGACGAGTGCGACCGAGTCCTCCAGGTCCAGCGAGGTGACCAGGTAGGTTTCGCCCTGGTGCACGTAGACGGCGCCCGCGTGCACGCTCGCGGGTGCGGCCCCGGCGTCGACGGTGCCGAGCAGCCGCCCGGTGCCCGACTCGACCACCCGCACCGGCGCGCCGCCGGTGCCCCGGAGGTCGGCGAGGTCGGCGG
>JALYMT010000362.1 GCA_030773555.1 Actinomycetota bacterium
GGGCGCAGCTGCCCGCGGCCCGAGACCGGCCGCCCCCAGGCGTCCCGACCGGGCTCCACGTGGGCGGCGAACCAGTCGTGCAGCGCCCCCCGCAGCTCCTCGGCCCGCCCCCGCCACGCCGGGTCCCCCGCCCGGTCGTGCCGCTCGTCGGGGTCGTCGCGTAGGTCGTACAGCTCTTCCGGCCCGCCACCGGCGCGGACGACGAGCTTGTCGTGGGCGCTGCGCACCATGCGGGCCCCGCCGTACTCGTCGAAGACGAAGACGGCCTCCGCGCCGGTGCCCGGGTCGCCGCGCAGCAGCGGCGCCAGGCTGCGTCCGGCCGCGAGCGAGTCGGCGGGCGCGGGCACCCCGGCCAGGTCGAGGAGCGTCGGGTGCAGGTCGCAGGCACTGGCGAGGGCGTCGGTGACGACGCCGGCCGGCACCTGGCCGGGCCAGCGCACGAGCGCGGGCACCCGGACGGAGTTCTCCCACAGGTTGAGCGGCCAGGTGGCGTTGCCCTTGCCCCAGATGCCGTGCTGCCCGCAGCTGAACCCGTTGTCGGAGGTGAACACCACGACCGTCGACTCCCGCAGCCCGGCGTCGTCGAGGCGCGCCAGCAGCGACCCGATGCCGGCGTCCATGGCGCTGATCGAGGCGAAGTAGCCCTGCAGGCTGGGCCGCGGGTCGCGCATCGCCGCGGACACCGGGCCCGGTTCCCAGCTGAACCAGGGGTGGGGGATCTCCTGCGGGCAGGAGGCGAAGTCGCAGTCGGCGTAGAGATCGAGCCACCGCTGCGGATGCTGACCAACCCAGGGGCTGTGCGGGGCGGTGTAGTTCACGGCCAGGTAGAACGGCGCGGCCCCCGCGCCCGCGCCGTCGAGGAACGACAGCGCCTCCGCGGTGATCGCCTCGGTCAGGTAGCGCGGCTCGCTCTCGCGCCGCCCGTCCCGCCACACCGGCGCCCCGACGTAGGGACTGTCGCCGGTGCGGTGGGCGTACCAGAAGTCGAAGCCCGGTGCGGGCTGCCGGCCGGTGCCCAGATGCCACTTGCCGGACAAGCCGCAGGTCCAGCCGGCCGCGGCCAGCACCTCGGCGGTCGTGCTCAGCCCCTCGAGGTAGTCGACGTCACGGTCGTCGACGACGCCGTACGCCTCGCCGCGGATCCAGTCGTGCACGCCGTGGGCCGAGGGCATGCGCCCGGTCAGCAGCGACGCGCGCGCGGGCGAGCACACCGGCGACGCGCAGAAGAACCGGTCGAGGCGGGTGCCCTCGGCGGCCAGCCGGTCGAGAGCCGGGGTGAGCAGCTCGTCGTTGCCGGCGCAGCCCAGCGCCCACGGCCCCTGGTCGTCGCTGACGATCGTCAGGACGTTGGGCCGGCTGACGTCGGTGCTCGCCATGGTCTCGTGGTCCCCCGTCGGATCAGACGCACCGTACGTCGACGCCGGCCTCGACGAGCGCGGCGACGACGCCGGGGGGAGCATCGCCGTCGGTGACCAGGATGTCTATCTCCTGGGGCCGGCAGATCCGGGCGAACGCCCGGCGCCCGAGCTTGGAGCTGTCGGTCACGACCACGACCACGCGGGCGCGGGCGGCGAGCAGCCGGTTGATGCCGGCCTCGTCCTCGTGCGAGGCCATCGCGCCGTTCTCGGTGTCGAGGGCGTCGACGCCGAGGAAGGCCACGTCGAGGGCGATCTCCTCCAGGGTCCGGGCGGCGAGCGAGCCGACGAGCTCGTACGAGGAGGGCCGGGCCACCCCGCCGGTGACGACGATCTTCACGTGGTTGCGTACGGCCAGCTCGTTGGCGATGTTGAGCGCGTTGGTGACGACGGTAAGGCTGCCCTCCCCGGCCTCGGCAAGGTCGGGCCGGGTCGCCAGAGTGCGCGCGACCTCCGAGGTCGTCGTGCCCCCGTTCATCCCGACGACCATGCCCCGGGACACCAACGCGCTGGCGCCCTCGGCGATGCGCCGCTTCTCGGGTGCGTGCCGGGCGGTCTTGTAGCGCAGCGGCAGGTCGTAGGCGGTGCTGTTCGACACCGCCCCCCCGTGGGTCCGGGTCAGCATCTGCTGGGTGGCGAGGTTGTCGAGGTCACGGCGCACGGTCGCGGCCGACACGTCGAGGTCGCGGGCGGTGTCCTCGACGTCGAGGCGCCCGTGCGCCGAGAGCAGCTCGAGGATCGCGTTCAGCCGCTCCGCCCGCGTCACGTCCGCCGCACCGCCCCGCCGCCGCCGGCCCGCGCCCAGGTCACAGTTCGATTATGCAAGATAAGAGCCTTGTCTGTGCACAACCGCGCTGTTAACGTCGGCCTCCGAGCCCCCGGGTGGGGACTTCCGGGAGAGGTGGACGGCATGCGCAAGACGCTTCTGGCAGGAGCGGGGATCCTCACCCTGACGCTGGCCGCCTGCGGCGGCGGCGACTCGGGGAACGCCGGCAGCGGCGGCGGCGGTGGCGCCGCCGGCGGCAAGACCACGCTGGCCTACGCGTTGTGGAACAAGGATCAGCAGCCGGTGATGGAGCGGCTGGCGACGGAGTTCGAGAAGACCCATCCGAACGTCGACGTGCAGGTGCAGGTCACTCCGTTCACGGAGTACTTCACCAAGCTGCAGACCTCGATCCAGGGCGGCGGCGGGCCCGACGTCTTCTGGCTCAACGCCCCCAACATGGCTCTCTACGCCTCCAACAAGGCCGTGCTGCCGCTGAGCGAGCGAGCCGACAAGGACGGGGTCGACCTGTCGGCCTATCCAAAGTCGCTCGTCGAGCTCTACACCCGCGAGGGCAAGCTCTACGCCCTGCCGCGCGACCTCGACACCATCGGGCTCTGGTACAACAAGGAGCTCTTTGACGCCGCCAAGGTCGACCATCCCGACGCCGACTGGACCTGGGACGACGTGCGCAGCGCGGCCAAGAAGCTGACCGACCCGGCGAAGGGCCAGTACGGCATCGCGGCCTGGCTGACCGACCAGCAGGGCTACTACAACACCATCGCCCAGGCCGGCGGCAACGTCATCTCCCCTGATGGCAGCCAGTCCGGCTACGACGACCCCAAGACCATCGAGGGCCTGCGGTTCTGGACCGACCTGATCAAGGACGGCGTGTCGCCCACTCACCAGCAGATGACCGACACCGAGCCCAAGCAGCTCTTCCAATCGGGCAAGGTCGCCATGTTCTACGGCGGCTCCTGGCAGGCGGTGTCGTTCAAGGGCACACCCGCGATCGCCGACAAGATCGACGTCGCGCCCCTGCCCGCCGGCGAGAAGGACACCGTGATCATCCACGGGCTGGGCAACGCGATCAACGCGAAGACGAAGAGCCCCGACCAGGCCTGGGAGTTCGTGAAGTTCCTCGGCTCCAAGCAGGCCGCGGAGATCTCCGCCGAGAGCGGCATCGTCATCCCGGCCTACTCGGGTACGCAGGAGGGGTGGCTGAAGGCCTTCCCGAACTACAACCTCGAGGCCTTCCTCGACCAGATCCCGTCCGCCACGCCCTTCCCGGTGTCGGAGAACACCGCGAAGTGGCAGGCACTGGAGAAGCAGAAGCTGCCCGCGGCCTGGACGGGCAGCCAGCCCGTCGACGCCGTCGCACGTGACCTGGCTGCCAGCATGGACAAGGTGCTCGCGGAGCAGTAGTCCGCGACGGAGGCGTCAGGACGGGAGTCCCATGACCGTGGGAACCAGCGGGGTCGCGGCCGGAGCGCCGGCCG
>JALYMT010000363.1 GCA_030773555.1 Actinomycetota bacterium
CCTCCACCCCTGCCGGTGTCCCCGGGGCCCCGGCACTGCTGGCGGCCCCGGTCCTGGCCCCCGACCTGCCGGGCGAGGTCCCCCCGGAGACCGCCGCCCTGCGCGCCGCCCTCGATCCGGTGCTGGCCGAGGCGGCGCTGCGCGACGGGGTCGGCGCCGTCGTGCTCGAACCGGCGACCGGGGCCCTGCTCTACGACGCCGGGGCGAGCACCCCGCGGGTGCCCGCCTCGGTCGTCAAGTTGGTCACCGCCGCTGCGGCCCTACAGGCCGTGGGACCGCAGACCCGGCTGCGCACCCGGGTGCTCGCCGGCGCGGCACCGGGGGAGCTGGTGCTGGTCGGGGGCGGGGACCCGGTGTTGTCGGCGCGGGACCTGGACGCGCTGGCGGCGCAAACCGCGGCGGCGCTGCGCACCGGTGGCGGCGCCCCGAGCGACGTCACCGTGCTCGTCGACGACTCGCTGTTTTCCGGGCCCGGGGTCAACCCGCACTGGCGGTCGTCGTACGTCCGGGGCGCCGCCGTGGTGGCCCCGGTGTCCGCCCTGGCCGTCCATCGCACCCCCGGGTCGCAGGCGCCCCGCGACCCCGCCCTCGCGGCCGGTCGGCAGCTCGCCGAGCGCCTCCGGGCGAAGCGGGTCGAGCTGGCCGGGCCGGTGCGCCGCGGGCGGGCCGATGCGGGGGCCCCTGAGCTGGCCGCTACCTCCTCGCCTCCCGTCGCCGTGCTCGTCGAGGAGGCGCTGGCCGCCAGCGACAACGACGTCGTGGAGGTGCTCGCCCGCCTCGTCGCGGTGGCCGAGGGCCGGCCGGCCACGGCCGAGGGGGCGGCCGCGGCCGTCGGTGACGTCGTCACTCGCCTCGGGGTGGCGCCCGGTGACCTGCGGCTGCTCGACGGCAGCGGCCTCGCCCGCGACACCGCGGTGCCCCCGGCGGTGCTCGCCCGGCTGCTCGCCCGCGCGCTCTCGGCCGAGCATCCCGAGCTCCGGCCGCTGGTGACCGGGCTGCCCGTCGGCGGCTTCACGGGCACGCTCGCCGGGCGCTTCCCCCCCTCCACGCCGGGGGCGGGCAGCGTACGGGCCAAGACGGGCACGCTCACCGGAGTGAGTTCGCTCGCCGGGACCGTGCGCGACGCCGACGGGCGGGTGCTCGTGTTCGCGGTGCTGGCCGACTCGGTGCCCTCGGGCGCCACGGATCGCGCCCGGGCGGCACTCGACCGGTTCGCGGGCACCCTCGCCTCCTGCGGTTGTCCCTGAACGGGTCGGGTAGACCCGCCTCGACGGAGCGACGCGACATCTCAGGAGGAAGCATGGCGACTCTGCTCTGGCTGCTGGCCGTGATCCTGGTCATCTGGGGGATCGTCACCGCGATCCGGGGGCAGGTGCTCATGGGCGTGGCCCTGATCATCGTCGGCCTGCTCGTGGGTCCCGGAGGGGTGAGCCTGTTCACCTGAGCAGCCCGGCGGAGGGGCGCGGCCGGGCCGGCGTACGGGGACGGCCGACGTACGGTGACAGATGTGACAACTGAGCTCGTCGACTGGGATCTCGCCGTCGCGACCGGGGCGCGCCTCGTCCGCCCCGGCCCGCGGGTCACGCCGGAGGAAGCCCGGGTCGTGGTCGCGCAGCTGCGCCGGTTCGCCGTCGAAGCCCAAGGGCACGTACGCGACTACAGCCGGCTCGTGGCCGACGGTGACGTGACTGCCGTCGCGGTGATCGACCGCCCCGGGTGGGTGCGCGCCAACGCCGACGGGTTCCGCACCCTGCTGGCACCCCTGCTGGCCAAGCTCGCCCAGCGGCGCGCCGAGGTCCCGGCGAGCGGGCTCGTAAACGCCGTGGGCTCGCGGGTGACCGCCCTCGAGACCGGTGCCCTGCTGGCCCTCCTGGCCGGCAAGGTCCTCGGGCAGTACGAGCTGTTCCCGAGCTCCGGAGCCGACGGCGCCACCGGCCCCTGGGTGCAACCGCCCGACGGGCGGCTCCTGCTGGTCGCGCCCAACATCGTCGCCGCCGAGCAGGAGATGGGCGTCGACCCGCGCGACTTCCGGCTGTGGGTGTGCCTCCACGAGGAGACGCACCGGACGCAGTTCGGCGCCGTCCCCTGGCTGCGCGACCACCTGCTCCAGGAGATCTCGGCCTACCTCGACGAGACCGACGTCGACCCGGCCGCGCTGCTCGCCCGGCTGCGCGGCGCCCTCGGCGCCTTGGCCGACGTGGTGCGCGGCCAGAGCGAGGCCTCCCTGCTGGAGATCGTGCAGACCCCCCAGCAGCGCGCCATCCTCGACCGGCTGACGGCGCTGATGTCCCTGCTCGAAGGTCACGCCGACTTCGTCATGGACGGCGTCGGCCCCGCCGTCGTGCCCTCGGTGGCGCACATCCGCCGCCAGTTCCAGCAGCGCCGCGAGGGAGCCGGACCCGTCAACGCCGCCGTGCGGCGCCTGCTCGGGCTCGAGAGCAAGCTGAGGCAGTACCGCGACGGCGAGCGCTTCGTCCGGGGTGTCGTGGAGCAGGTCGGCATCGACGGCTTCAACCGGGTCTGGACGTCGCCGGAGACCCTGCCCCGCCGCGAGGAGCTGACCGATCCCGGCGCGTGGATCGCCCGGGTGCAGGCGCGTCCGGGCGCACCGGAGCTCGAGCGCTCGGCCGTCTCCGGCTGAGCTCCGGGAGCGCTGGCACCCCGCGTGGACGCGTCGGCGCTCGCGGTGCGCTCCGCGGTCCGTGCGCACCTGGCCGACCTACCGCCCGGGACGACCGTGCTCGTCGCCTGCAGCGGCGGTGCCGACAGCCTGGCCCTCGCCGCCGCCACCGCCTTCGTCGCCCCCCGTACGGGGCTCGTCGCCGGTGCCCTCGTGGTCGACCACGGGCTGCAGGTCGGCTCGGATGTGCGGGCAGCCGCACTGGTGACCTCGCTGCAGGCGATGCTGGCGGGTCCGGTCGAGGTGCTGGCCGTCGCCGTGGGCCAGGCCGGCGGACCCGAGGCCGCGGCGCGCTCGGCCCGCTACGCCGCGCTCGACGAGGCCGCGCAGCGGCTCGGGGCCGCCGCCGTCCTGCTGGGGCACACCCGCGACGACCAGGCGGAGACGGTCCTGCTGGGGCTCGCCCGCGGCTCCGGGCCGCGGTCCCTGGCCGGCATGCGCCCGGTCAGCGGCCGCTATCGACGCCCCCTGCTGGCCCTCGACCGGGCGACGGTGCGCGCCGCCTGCACCGCGCACGGCCTCATCCCGTGGGACGACCCGTACAACGGCGACCCGCGCTACGCCCGGGTGCGGGTGCGCCGGGCGGCGCTGCCCGCGCTCGAGGAGGCGCTGGGC
>JALYMT010000364.1 GCA_030773555.1 Actinomycetota bacterium
TGGCCGGACGATGGTCGCTGCTGCCGGCGCGCGATCCCGATCCCACCCGGCGCGTGCACGCGTACGCCGAGGCCCTGCTCGACCGCCACGGCGTCGTCACCCGCGGCTCGGTGGTCGCCGAGCGTTCGCCGGGCGGCTTCGCGGCGGCCTACCGCGTCCTGACCGCCTTCGAGGAGACGGGGCGCTGCCGCCGGGGCTACTTCGTCGAGGGCCTGGGGGCGGCGCAGTTCGCCGTCCCGGGCGCCGTCGACCGCATGCGGGCGCTGGCGGCTGCGGCGGAGCGACGCGAGGCGGTCGCCGACCTGCCGCCAGCGTGGCAGGTGCCCACTCCGGGCGGCCTGCGCGGCGGGCGGTGGCGCCCTGCCGAGGAAGCGGGCGGGGCACTGGTGCTCGCCGCCGCCGATCCGGCGCAGACCTACGGTGCCGCCCTGCCGTGGCCGGAGCGCCCGGGTGACAGCGCGAGCGGCCACAAGCCGGGGCGCAAGGCGGGTGCCGTCGTGGTGCTCGTCGACGGCGAGCTGGTGCTCTACGTCGAGCGGGGCGGTCGGTCGCTGCTGACCTGGTCCCAGGACGCCGCGCGCCTGCAGCCCGCCGTCGACGCGCTCGCGCTGGCCGTGCGCGACGGCGCGCTCGGGCGGCTGGTGGTGGAGCGCGCCGACGGCGCGGAGGTGCTCACCTCCGCGCTGGGGTCGGCGCTGGAGACGGCCGGGTTCACCGCCACCCCGCGGGGCCTGCGGCTGCGCGGCTGAGCTACGTCGGATAGGACCAGGCCCGCGACGCGCGGGTGAAGCCGGGGCATGACGACCCAGGTCATGAAGGGCACGAGCAGCAGGCCAGGTCCAGCGCGCTGGGGGCAGGAGCGGGGCGCCCCGGCAGCTCGAACCCCGTCTCCGGGGCCGGGGCCCGCTGGAGGTGGGTCTCGTCGATCAGCGCCTCGGCCTGCTGCAGCTGATGGCGGCGGGGCGACCACGGCGGGAACAGCCCGCGGCAGGAGGCGCTTGTTCCCCTCGGGGGCTGGTCAGGACTGATCGGGACTGGTCGGGAGCGGGAGGCGGCGTGCCCGAGGGCGACACGGTGTGGCTGGCCGGGCGGCGCATGCACGACGCGCTGGCCGGCCGGACGTTGACCCGCAGCGACTTCCGGGTGCCGCAGCTGGCCACCGTCGACCTTGCCGGCAGAGCCGTCCTCGAGGTGGTCTCGCGGGGCAAGCACCTGCTCACCCGGGTCGAGGGCGGCGCGACGCTGCACACCCACTTCCGCATGGAAGGCTCGTGGCACCTCTACCGCCCCGGCGCGCGCTGGCAGGGCGGCCCCGACTGGCAGATCCGGGCCATCCTGGCCAACGCTGACTGGACCGCTGTCGGCTACCGGCTGCCCGTGGTCGAGCTGCTGGCGACCTCGGATGAGGACCAGACCGTGGGGCACCTCGGCCCCGACCTGCTCGGCGAGGACTGGAACGCCGACGAGGCCGTCGCCCGGTTGCGCAGCGTGCCGGAGCGGGCGATCGACGAGGCTCTCCTCGACCAGCGCAACCTCGCCGGCATTGGCAACCTCTACAAGATCGAGACTCTCTTCCTCGCCGGGACCTCCCCGTGGACTCCGGTGCGCGACGTCCGCGACCTGCCGGGGCTGGTGGGGCTGGCCCAGCGGCTGCTCGAGCGCAACAAGGCGGTGCCCGAGCAGCCCACGACGGGGGATCCCCGCCGGGGCCACGACCACTGGCTCTACGGCCGGGGCGGGCGGCCGTGCCGGCGCTGCGGCACCCCGATCGCGGTCGGCGACCAAGGCGAGCCGACCCAGGAACGCCTCACGTACTGGTGCCCCCGCTGCCAGCCCGGCCCCGCCCCGGTGCCCGCGCAGGCGGACGGGCGCTACCGCGGGTCGGCGAGCCGAGGACGGTCAGGCCGCGACGGGAGCCAACGGGGCGGGCGCGACGTTGGCCAGCGCAACAGAGGGAGGCAGTGAGCCGGTGATCGAGCCCACGGCCACCGGCGGCGCGTAGGGCCGGCCGCTCTCGAACTCGACCAGGGAGTCGCTGACCTCGCGCAGCACCTGCGACATGGGCACGTCGAGGGCGGTGCAGATCGCGCTCAGCAGCTCGGAGGACGCCTCCTTCTGCCCACGCTCCACCTCCGAGAGGTAGCCCAGGGAGACCCGGGCGGCAGCCGAGACTTCGCGCAACGTGCGCCCCTGGCCCTGCCGGCGACCGCGGAGCACGTCACCGAGCAGGCGACGAAGCAGAATCATGAGCGCTCCTTCCGACCGTGCGCGGACCCCTCGCCGTTGCCGACGCCTCTCACGGTACTCATCGGTGCCGCCGAGGTCGCGGTGGGGGACTCCCCCGCGTGGCGCTGCAGTCCCCTCTGCAACACTGTAATCATCGCGTCTCATCCCGGCTGTCCGCGAGCGGGTCCGGCCCTGCCTCGAGCAGTGCCTCGAGCAGTGCCTGCAGCGCGCCCACGACCACGGCCTGCCGGATCTGGTCACGCGTGCCCCGCAGCTGCAGGACGTGCCCGGCCGCGGCGGCCGGGCCGGCCACGGCCAGGTGCACGGTGCCGACCGGCACCCCGTCCTGAGGTTCCGGTCCCGCGACGCCGGTCGTCGCCACGCCGTAGGAGGCCCCGAGCCGGTGGCGTACGCCGAGCGCCATCTGCGCGGCGACCTCGGGGTCCACCGCCCCGCGTGCGCGCAGCAGGGCCGGATCGACCCCGAGCAGGCGGGTCTTGAGGTCGGTCGAGTAGGCGACCAGTCCGCCGCGGAAGGTCGCCGAGGCGCCCGGGACGCGGGTGAGCGCCTCGCCGAGGGCCCCCGCCGTGAGGGACTCGGCGACGGCCACGGTGTGGCCCGCGGCCCGGAGCAGGCGATGCACCGAGGCCTCCGCCGGCTCGTCGTCCTGCCCGGCGACCGCCGTGCCCAGCAGGGCGCGCGCCCGCTGCACGTACGGCTCGAGCAACGGGCGGGCCGAGGGGCCGCGCGCCGAGAGCTTGACCCGGACCAGGTTCGGCGCCGGGAGATAGGCGATGCCGACGCCCGGCGGCAGATCGACCTCGAGGGCGGCGAGCCGGACGGCCAGCTCGGACTCCCCCAGCCCCACGACGTGCAGCGTCCGGACCACGTAGGCGTGCGCGTCGTCGGTGAGCTCGGGCACCAGATGCCGCTCGGCCATGGCCGCCAGCTCCTCGGGGACGCCCGGCAACGCGTAGACCGCGACCCGGTCAACGTGCACGACGAAGCCGGGCGCGCTGCCCGCGGGATTGTCGAGCACCCGAGCGCCGCGGGGGATGTCGGCCTGGCGCCGGGCGGGCTCCTGCAGCCTCCGCCCCGAGCGGGCGTACCAGGAGGAGGCCAGGTCGGCCTCCAGGTCGGGCTGGCGCGCCAGGGGCACCCCGGCCAGCGCGGCCAGGGCATCGCGGGTGCGGTCGTCGGACGTCGGCCCCAGGCCGCCGCTCACCACCACCGCGTCCGGCCGACGGGCGACGGCGGCTGCCACCGCTGCCGAGATGTCGGCGACCTGGTCGCCGACCAGTGTGGCCCGGGTGAGCTGGGCTCCGGCCGGGACCAGCAGGCGGGCGAGCCTCGAGGTGTTGGTGTCGACGACCTCGCCCTGGAGCAGCTCGTCGCCGACCGCCACCACCTCGACCGAGGTCACGGCGAGCCGCCCCCTGCGGCGGCGCCCCGCCGGTGCAGCCGCAGCGCGCGCACGGCGTAGTCGGCGCCGGTGAGCAGGGTCACGGCCAGGGCGAAGGCCATGACGAGGCCGGCGAACAGCTGCCAGCCGGCGCCGAGGGGTAGGACGAAGAGGGCGATCGCCACGCCCTGCGCCACGGTCTTGACCTTGCCGCCCCGGCTGGCCGCGATCACGCCGTGGCGCAGCACCGCGAGCCGCAGCAGCGTCACGGCGATCTCGCGGCTCAGGATGACCCCGGTCACCCACCACGGGAGCTCCTGCAGGACGGACAGGCCGACCAGGGCGGCGCCGTTGAGGGCCTTGTCGGCGATAGGATCCGCGATCTTGCCGACGTCGGTGACGACACCACGCCGTCGAGCCACCTCCCCGTCGACGAGGTCGGTGACGCCGGCGAGCACGAAGACCGAGGCGGCGGCGATGCGCCACCCGGTCCCGCCGCCGCTGTCGGCGAACAGCAGGGCCACGAACACCGGGACGAGCAGCAGGCGCAGCAGGGTGAGGGCGTTGGCGGCGTTCCACGCGCTCACGCCCCGCCGCCGGGCGACGGCCGTCGGCACGGCGGCCGGGCGGGCGGGCGT
>JALYMT010000365.1 GCA_030773555.1 Actinomycetota bacterium
GTCCCGGACGACGGCCTCGGTCTCGGCGCGCATCTGCGCGAGCGCGGCCCGCTGCCCCTGCGCCCAGCCGTCGGCGTAGCCGAGGGCGCGCGCGGACTGGCGCTCGGCCTCCAGCTGCTCCTCGGCCTGCCCATAGGTGAGCCGCAGCCCGGCGCCGCGCAGGTCGGCGTCGAAGGGCAGCGCGGGGACGGCCGCTGCGTCACTGCCTCGCAGGACGTCGGCCATGCCCGGACTGCCGGCGGGGGGCCTACGCGACGAACTCATCGTCCTGGCTCCTCCGTACGACGATCGAGCCGGCCTCTTCGAGAGAGCGGATCGCGTGGACGACCTTGGCCTGGGCCTCCTCGACGGTGCGCAGGCGCACCGGGCCGAGCAGCTCGATCTCCTCGGCGAGGTGCTCCGCGGCCCGCTGGGACAGGTTGCGCATGACCTTGGCGCGCACCGACTCGCCCACACCCTTGAGCGCGGTGGCCAGGTCGGCGGTCTCGACGTCGCGCAACACCAGCTGCACCGCGCGGTCGTCGAGCTTGACGACGTCCTCGAACATGAACATTTTGCTGCGGACCTCTTCGGCCAGCTCGGGGTCGCGGCCCTCGAGGCCCTCGAGGATGAGGCGCTCGGTCGCGCGGTCGGCCCGGTTGATGATCTCCACGAGGGGGTCGAGGCCACCGGCGACCGACAGCTCGCTGGGCTGGAGCACCGAGAGCTTGCGCTGCAGCACCGCCTCCACCTGCCGGATGGCATCCGGTGACGTGCGGTCCATCTTCGCGATGCGGTGCGCCACGTCGGCCTGCAGGGCCGGGGCCAGCCCGGAGAGCACGATCGAGGCCGAGTCGGCGGTCATGTGCGCGAGCACCAGCGCGATCGTCTGCGGGTGCTCGTCCTGCAGGAACGACAGCAGCTGACGGGGGTCGGCGTGGTGCAGGAACTGGAAGGGCATCTCCGGGCTGCGGCGTGCAGCCGGTTGAGGATCTCCTTGGCCTTGTCGGAGCCCAGGGAGTTCTCCAGCAGCTCTTGGGCGAATGCGAAGCCGCCCTGCCCGATGAACGCCCGCGCCTGGATGATGTTGTGGAACTCGTCGAGCACCGACTTGACCTGGTCGGCCTCGATCGCGGGCAGGCGGATGATCTCCGCCATGATCTCCTCGACCTCCTGCTCGCGCAGATTCTCGAGCACCTTGGCCGAGGCCTCCCGGCCCATCTGCACGAGCAGGATCGCGGTCTTGCGCAGCCCGGTCATCGGCAGCATGTCGACGATGGCCACGGTTCAGCCCCGCCGGTCCGCGAGCCAGCCGCGCAGCAGCTGCGCGACCTCCTCGGGCTGCGACTCGACGAGCTCGCCGATCTCCCCGCGCACCTGGCTGAGCCGCTCCGCCTCGGGGTCCGCGGTGGACGGTGCGGCCTCCAGCTCGGCGATCGGGGCCGGCGCGGCGTCGAGCGCTCGTACGTTGCGCGACTCGAGCTCCTCGATCTGCTGCTGCAGGGCCTCGAGCTCGACGGCGTAGCGCGACTCCCCCGCCTTGGCGCGGCGGCGGCGGGCGATCAGGGCGGCGACGAGGAGCAGTAGGACCACCAGGACGAGCCCGGCGGTGCGCAGTCCGGCGAGCAGGGCGGCGCGCCGCTCCTCGGCCTCCTGCTTCTTGAGCGCCTCCGCCGCGGCCGTGGCCGCGGTGTCGTCGAAGGCCATCCGGCTGACGTTGATCGTGTCACCGCGGCGCGCGTCGATGCCCAGCGCGGCGGTCACCAGGTCCTCGACCTGCTGCGGGTCGATCGCGCCCGCGGCGCCGGCGTCGAGCAGGACGGCGGTGTTGAGCCGGCGCACGCTGCCCGGTGCCGATTGGCTCACCGACGTCGTGGTGTTGACGGCGTTGTTGAGCGTCTCGGAGGTCTTGCGGTAGGAGTCGTCCTCGCCGCCGGTGCCGGTCGGCCCGCCGATGTTGTCGGGACCCAGGACGGTCCCCTGCGGGGTGCCCCCCGTTCCCTGGTACTCCTCGGTGTCCTTCTTCGAGGAGAGCGGCGGCGTGCCCTTGGTGATGTCGTGGGTCTGCGCCTTGGTCTCGGTGCGGTTGTAGTCGAGGTCGGCGGTCACCTTGACGGCCACGTTGCCCGCGCCGACCACCTTCTCGAGCATGCCGCGCACCTCGTCGCTCAGGCGCTTCTCGAAATCGAGGGTCTGCTGGGCGCGGACATCGCCGGCCGCCCCCGCCGTCCCGTCCGGCGAGGTGGAGAGCACCTTGCCCGCGGCGTCGGCGTCGGCGTCGGCGACGGTGACGGCGTCGGGGTCGAGCTCGGGCACGGCACCGGCGACGAGGTGCACGACCGCCTGCACCTGCTGGGGGGTGAGGTCGCGCCCGGGCATGGTGGCGACGAGGACGGAGGCGGTCGGCTTGCCGTCCTCGTCGGCGAACACGTCCTTCTTGGGCACGGCGAGCTGCACGCGCGCCGACTTCACGCCCTGGATGGACTGGATGGTGTCCTTGAGCTCGCCCTCCATCGCGCGCTGGAAGCCGACCTGCTGCTGGAACTCCGAGGTCGTCACGCCCTGCTTGTCGAGGATCCCCCAGCCGCTGCCGCTGTCCTCGGTGGGCAGCGACTTGCCGGCGAGCAGCACGCGGGCGCTGTTCACCGAGTCCTGCGGCACGAGGATGCTGGTCGCGCTCGGCAGCTCGTACGGCACCCCCGCCGTCTGGAGCTCCTCGACGATCGCGCTCGCGTCGGTCGGGGAGAGGCTGGTGTAGAGGGGCGCGTACGTCGGCCGCGCCGCCCACCGCGTGAAGAGCAGACCGCCGACGAGCAGCGCCACCACCGCGAGCACGGAGACGGCCTTCTGCCCGGGCGTGAACGCGGCGAAGGTCCGGGCGGCGCGCTGGGCGCCGCCGCGAAGGGCGGTAGGCATCGCGCGCTAGACCTGCATCCGCATGATTTCGGTGAAGGCCTCGACGGCCTTGTTGCGCACCGCGGTGGTGAACTCGGTGGCCAGCGCCGCCTCGTTCGTGGCAATCATGAAGTCGTGCACGTCGCGCAGGTCGCCGGTCGCGGCCTGCACCGCCATGCCGTCGGCCTTGTCGTGCAGCGACTGCACCTGCTCGAGGCCGCCGGCGAGCACGGCGGCGAAGTCGGGGGTCCCGGCCGTCCGGCCCAGGGCCGCGTTCTCCGCGGGCGCCAGGCCGGTGACCGGCCCCTCGGTGCCGACCGTGCCGAGCAGCGGGAGGACGATCGGCTCGATCATGCCGACCTGCCGAGCTGGATCGCCTGCAGGTAGGCCTCGCGGGCACGGTCGACGACGGCCAGGTTGGCCTGGTAGGCGCGCTGCGCCATGAGCAGGGTGGCCATCTGGTCGCCGAGGTCGATGTCGGGCAGGCGCACGTTGCCGTCCTCGTCGGCCAGCGGGTGCTGCGGGTCGTAGACCACGCGCCCGACGGCGTCGCCGAAGGTGACCCCGCGGACGGTCGCGCCGCCCTGCCCCGAGCCGTAGTCGACCGATTGGGCGATGACGTAGCGCGCCTGGAAGGCGTTCTCCGAGGTCCGTCGGGCGGTGTTGAGGTTGGCGATGTTGTCCGAGACCGCGTCGAGCACCTTGCGGTAGACGGTGACGCCGCTGCCGGCGATGCCGATCGCGTCGAAGATCGACATGGTCAGAACCTCGCCATCGCCGTACGGAGGAGCCCGTACTCGGCGTCGAGGGCGCGCATGACCAGGGAGTAGCGCAGCCCGGTGTCGACGTTCGAGAGGGTCTCGCGGTCGAGGTTGACGTTGTTGCCGTCCTCGCGCGTCGGCTCCATAGAGCGCGCCATCGCAAAGCCGACGTCGGCGGGCTCGCCCGCGGCGATGGCCTCGCGCAGCGCGTCCTCGAACTGCACGCGGCCGGCCAGGAAGCGGGGGGTGTTGATGTTGGCGACGTTGTCAGCAATCGTGCGCTGGCGCATCGCGAGCCCACGCAGCGCGCTGTGCAGCGCCACCGAGGTCACGTCGTCGTACACGGACCCTCCCCGCGAGGTCGCCCGGTGTGCGGGTGCACACCGGGTCTGGCAG